>CADCTH010000525.1 GCA_902805495.1 uncultured Actinomycetospora sp. | reverse complement strand
GACACCTGCTTCGGCGCCGCCCCCGGGCCGGACGGGGTGCTCGGCGTGCTCACCGCGCCCGCGCCGGCGTCGAGCAGGTCCGCCGGCGTGCGCCCCCACCGCTCGGCGTCCTCGTCGGAGAGCTTGACCAGCCCGGCGACGGCCGCGATCGCGTCGAGGCGGGCGACCACGGCGTCGGGGTCGTCGACCAGCCCGGGCCGCAGGTTGGGGTCGAGGCTCACCAGGCGCCCGCGCCCGGCCTCCCGCTGCGCCAGCGCGGCGTAGCGGGACGCGCCGGGCTCGAGCACCAGCGAGAGCGTCCCCACCGCCAGCGCCGCGGTGTCCGGCGGCAGCTCGCCCGGGTCGGCGACCAGGCGGTCGGCGCTGCCCTCGACGTGGAACGCGTAGCGCGCCGTGCCGGCGGCGTCCAGCGTGACGACGGCCAGCGTGGTCTGCTCGGGCCCGCGCTGCACCAGGGCGGTGTCGACGTCGTCGGCCTCGAGGCGGGCGACCAGCGCGTCGCCGAACGGGTCGGTGGACAGGCGGGTGAGCATCGTCGTCGGGACCCCGAGGCGCCCGAGGCCGACCGCGGTGTTGAACGGGCCCCCGCCCAGGCGCGGGGCCAGCGGGCGCAGGGCCGGGTCGCCGTCGTGCGGTCCGCCGGTGGGGACGAGGTCGACCAGCGCCTCGCCGCCGACGACGACGCGGCCGGTCACGTCCGGTCCCTCGCGGCGATCCCCCACCGCACCGTCCACGTCTCGCCGGGCGCGAGGACGTGGAGGTCGGTGCCCGAGTGCGCGGCGTCGGGCGGGCAGGTCATCGGCTCCACGGCGACGGCGCGACCGCGTCCGTCGAGGTCGTCGGGGGTGAAGACCTGCAGCCAGCGCACGGCGGCGTCTCCCCACAGCGCGGTGGCGCGGCCGTCGGGCGCGGTGAGCACGCCGAGCACCCCGTCCGGCCCGGGGGCGGCGCCGAAGCAGGTGTCGAGGGTGAGGTCGCCGACGCGGCGCCCGGCGCGCAGGTCCTCGGCGTCGGTCACCGGGCGCACCCCCGTGGGGACGAGGGCGTCGTCCACGTCGACGACCCGGTCGGCGGCGAGGGTCAACACGCAGTCGGCGGGGGCGGCGTCGCCGGCGCGCAGGTAGGGGTGGGTGCCCAGGCCGGCGGGGACGTCGCGGTCGCCGGTGTTGGTCAGGGCGTGGGTGACGGTGAGCCCGCCCGGGTCGAGCGCGTAGGTGGTCTCGACGTGCAGCGGCGCGGGCCAGCCCCAGGCCGGGTCGACGTCGGCGGCCAGCGTGACCGCGTCGTCGGTGCGGGCCGTGACCGTCCACGGCCGGCGGCGCAGGAAGCCGTGGATCGCGTGCCCGCGGGCGGGCTCGGTGACCTCGAGGGCGTACTCCTCGCCGCGCCACGTGTAGCCGGCCCCCGCGATGCGGTTGGGCCAGGGCACGAGCACCCCGCCCGCGCCCTTCGGCGGCGTCGCGTCGGCGTCGAAGCCCTCGACGCGCTCGTGGCCGCCGGCCACGAGCGCGCGCAGGCCGGCGCCCACCTCCGTCACGACGGCGTGGCCGTCCGCCGCCACGAGGTCGATCTGCTCGCCGGTGGGGGGCACCGGCCCACGTTAACGCTGTGACGATCGGGGGTCGGCCGTGCGTGTCCGGTTTGACGGGGCCCCCCGAGCGGAAACAGTGCCGGGCATGACGCAGGACACCACGCCGTCGACCGGGCGCCCGCCGAAGGTGGTCATCGTCGGCAGCGGGTTCGCCGGGTTCAAGGCCGCGCGCTCCCTCTCCCGCCGCATGGGCGACGCGGTGGACATCGTGGTCGTGAGCCCGACCAACTACTTCCTCTACCTGCCGCTGCTGCCCGAGGTCGCCGCCGGGATCCTCGAGCCCCGCCGCATCTCGGTGGCGCTGCGCGGGGCGCTACCGGCCTGCGTGCGCCACGCGCCGGGCGAGGTGGACGAGCTGGACCTCGACGAGCGGCGCATCGGCTGGCTCGACCCCGAGGGTGTCCACCACGAGACCACCTACGACCGCCTGGTCCTCGCCGCCGGCAGCGTGCACAAGGTGCTGCCGGTGCCCGGGGTCACGGAGTACGCCCAGGGCTTCCGCGGCGTCCCCGAGGCGCTCTACCTGCGCGACCACCTCATCCGGCAGGTCGAGCTCGCCGCGATGTGCGAGGACCCCGAGGAGCGCGCAGCCCGCCTGACCTGCGTCGTCGTCGGCGCCGGCTACACCGGCACCGAGGTCGCCGCGCAGGGCCAGCTGTTCATGAAGGAGCTCGCGCGCAGCCGCGGGCTGGAGGAGCCACGCTGGGTGCTGGTCAGCCGCGGCGAGGTGCTGGCGGGTCTCGACGAGCACCTCGCGAAGACCGCCGACCGCGTGCTGCGCGAGCGCGGGGTCGACGTCCGCACCAACGAGCAGATGGACGAGGCCACCGGCGACGGGGTGCGCCTGAAGTCCGGCGACACGATCCCCACCCGCACGCTGCTCTGGTGCGTCGGCGTGCGCCCGGACCCGCTGATCGACGACCTCGGCCTCGAGGTCGACCAGGGCAGGCTCGTCGTCGACTCGCGCCTGCGCGTGCCCGGCCACCCCGAGGTGCTCGCGTGCGGCGACGCCGCCGCGGTCCCCGACCAGGCGCTCCCCGGGGAGTACACCGCGATGACCGCCCAGCACGCCGAGCGCCAGGGCGCGCTGGCCGGCCGCAACGTCGCGGCGTCGCTGGGCCACGGCCGGGAGAAGGCCTACAAGCACCGCGACCTCGGTTTCGTGGTCGACCTCGGCGGCTTCCAGGCGGCGGCCAACCCGCTGGGCGTGAAGCTGACCGGCAAGCCGGCCCACGTCGTCGCCCGCGGCTACCACCTGATGTCGATGCCGGGCAACCGCATCCGCACGGCCGTCGACTGGACTCTCGACGCGCTGCTGCCGCGCCAGACCGCGCAGCTCGGGCTCGTGCGCTCGCCCGCCGTGCCCCTGGACTCCGCCTCGCCGGAGGTGCCGCAGCACGGGCTGGGCTTCCCCCACGCCGCGGCGCCGGGGTCGCGGCGCAACGAGCAGCACGGCGAGCAGCGCCAGGAGCAGCGCAGCGAGGTGGGCGAGTAGTCGCTCAGCCGATCTCGTCGCCGACGGGGGCCCGGTAGCGCCAGAACACCGGGAAGATCATCACCACGGCCACGGTCAGCACGACGACGCCGACCCCGCCGATGGTCGTCGCCGCCTGCGGGCCGAACGCCGCGGCGGCGGGGCCGTGCCACAGGTCGCCCAGGCGCGGGCCCCCGGCGACGACGACGGTGAACGTGCCCTGCATCCGCCCGCGCATCTCGTCGGTGGCGACGACCTGCAGCATCGTCTGCCGGAACACCGCGCTGACGAGGTCGGCGGCGCCCGCGACGGCGAGCAGGCCGACGGCGAGCCACAGCATCGACGTCAGCCCGGACAGGGCGACGCCGAGGCCCCAGACGCAGATCGCGACCGTGACGGCGACCCCTTGGCGCCGGATGCCGTGCAGGCGCCCGGAGAACAGCCCGCCGAGCGTCGCCCCGATCGCGATCGAGGCGTAGAGGGCGCCGAGCGCGGGGCCGCCGCTCGGCGGGTCGCCGAACACGGTCACCGCCTCCTCGGGGAACACCGCGCGCGGCATGCCGACGGCCATGGCCACGATGTCGACGAGGAACGAGACGAGCAGGACCTGGCTCATCGCGATGTAGCGGAAGCCCGCGAGGACGTCGCGGAACCCGGCGCTGCGGCGCACCGCGCGCACGGCCCCGCGCAGGCCGCCCGGCTCGCCCTCGGCGACGGGCAGGCGCGGGAGCTGGTAGGCCGCGTAGATCGACGCGGCCAGGCAGACGGCGTCGACGACGTAGAGGGTGCCCACCGACGTGAACGTCAGCGCGACCCCGGCCAGCAGCGGGCCCGCGATCGAGCCCAGCTGGTTGACCGTGAACAGCAGCGTGTTCGCCGCGGGCAGCTCGTGGTGGGGCAGGATCCGCGGCAGCACCGCCGCGCGGGTGGGCTGGTTGACCGCGAGGAACGCGCTCTGCGCCGCGTAGAGGACCAGGATCGTCCAGGGCCCTCCGATGCCGGTGAGCGAGACGACCGCCAGCAGTGACGACGTGACCGCGATCCCGCTGCCGGTGACCACCAGCAGGCCGCGCCGGTCGACGGCGTCGGCGATCGCGCCGCCCCACAGGCCGAAGACGATCAGCGGGACGAGACCGAAGAGGCCGGTCAGCCCGACCCACACCGACGACCCCGTCAGCTGGTAGAGCTGCGTCGGGACGGCGACGACGGTGAGCTGCGCGCCGACGACCGTGACGATCGCGGCGATCCACAGCCGGCGGAACGCCGGGGTGCGCAGGGGTGTGGTGTCGGCGAGGAACCCCCGCGCTGATCGATCCCGTGGCACCCGGGGAATCCTGCGCCCTCAGGGCGCGAGGCGCTCCACCACCCAGCCCGGGTCCGTGCGCCGGAAGCGCAGGCGGTCGTGGAGGCGGTCGGGGCGGCCCTGCCAGAACTCGACGTGGGTGGGCGTGATCCGCCAGCCGCCCCAGTGCGGGGGCGGCGGGATCTCCTCGTCGCCGGAGAAGCGCTCGGTGACCGTCGCGAGCTGGTCGTCGAGGGTGCCGCGGTCGCGCACGACGGCCGACTGCGGCGACGCCCACGCGCCGAGCTGCGAGCCGCGGGGCCGGGTGCGCCAGTAGGCCAGGGTGTCCTCGCGGGAGACCAGTTCGACGGTGCCGATGACCGTCGCCTGCCGCTGCAGCGCGAGCCACGGGAACGTGACCGAGCAGCGCCGCGTCTGGCGGAGCTGGTGGCTCTTCTCCGAGGTGTAGTTGGTGAAGAACGTGACCCCGTGCTCGTCGACGTCCTTGGCCAGGACGGTGCGGGTGGTCACGCGGCCCTCGTCGTCGGCGGTCGCGAGCACCATCGCGTTGGCGTCGGGCAGGCCGGCCGCGCGGGCGTCGGCGATCCAGGCGAGCAGCTGGGCGTGCCACGTCTCCGCCAGGTCGGCGGCGTCGAGCGACGCGGACCGGTAGTCCTCCCGCATCCCCGGCAGCTCCGCTCCCGTGCTCGTCACCCGGCCTCCTCGTCGGCTCCGTCGTGCGTCCGGTGTCCGTTTCCCGGGCGCACGGTAGGGATCCGGCGCCGTGCGCGACAGATCCCCCGTCACTCCGGAGCCCACGTGAGCAGGCCCACATAGCCCCTCGGCCCGCTCGCGGCGCACCGTGCACGCGGGCCCACCACGCGTCGCCACACCCGGCGGACCGGCGGGTCCGTCGGGCAGCGGGGCCCGCACCAGGGTCCCCGCGTCGTGCTGCGAGGAGGACCCCTTGACCCCTGCTGCTCCCGCCCCCACGTCGGTCCCGCCGCCGGGCTACTCCCCCGGGCTCGAGGGCGTCGTCGCCTTCCGCACCGAGATCGCCGAGCCCGACCGCGACGGCGGCGCGCTGCGCTACCGCGGGGTCGACATCGAGGACCTCGTGGGCGCGGTCGGCTTCGGCGAGGTGTTCGGGCTGCTCGTCGACGGCGACCTCGGGCGGCCACTGCCCCACGAGGAGCCGGGCACCGAGCCCCCGTTCAGCGGCGACGTCCGCGTCGACGTGCAGGCCGGGCTGGCGCTGCTCGGGGCGCGCTGGTCGCTGCCGCCGCTGCTCGACGCCACCCCGGAGCGCGCCCGCGACGACCTCGACCGCGGCGCGGCCGCCGCGCTCGTCCTGGCCGCCCTCGCCGCCCGGGGCGACGGCCTGCCGCCGGTGCCCGAGGCGGAGCTCGACGGCGTCGCCG
>CADCTH010000524.1 GCA_902805495.1 uncultured Actinomycetospora sp. | reverse complement strand
GCGAGCTGGTGGACGCCATCGCCGGCTCGCTGCCGCAGCTGCGGACGCTGGTCTGCCTCGACGCGACCCGGGGCGCGGTGCCGTCCTTCGCCGACCGGCTCGCCGCCGCCGACGACGACCCGCCCGTCGAGGACGCGCCGCCCGACGAGGTCGTCGCGCTGGTCGGCACCGGCGGCACCACCGGGAAGCCCAAGGGCGTGGTGCTCACCGACCGCAACCTCGAGGCGATGTCGGCGATCACGCTGATGAGCTACCCGTTCGACGGCCGCCCGGTGTACCTCGCCCTCGCCCCGCTCACCCACGCCGCCGGGGTGCTGTGCTTCCCCGTGATGGCGCTCGGTGGCGAGATCGTCGTGATGGCCGCGCCCGACGTCGGCGGGTTCCTCGCCCTCGTCGAGCGCCACCGCGTCACGCACACGTTCCTGCCGCCGACGCTGATCTACATGGTGCTGGGGCACGAGGCCCTCGACGCGACGGACCTCCGGTCGCTGCAGTGCTTCTGGTACGGCGCCGCGCCGATGTCGGTGGCCCGCCTGGAGGAGGCCCTGGAGCGGATCGGGCCGATGGCGCAGCTCTTCGGCCAGTCCGAGGCGCCGATGATGGTCTCGACGATGTCGCCCGCCCAGCACCGCCTGCCCTCCGGCGCGGTAGCGCGGTCGCGCCTCGCCTCGGCCGGGCGCCCCTCGCCGCTGGTGACGGTCGCGATCATGTCCGACGCGGGCGACCTGCTGCCCGCCGGCGAGCGCGGGGAGATCGTCGTCCGCGGATCGCTGGTGATGGCCGGCTACTACCGCGACCCCGCGGCGACGGCCGAGGTCTCGGCGCACGGCTGGCACCACACCGGCGACATCGGCTACCTCGACGACGACGGCTACCTGTTCATCGTCGACCGGGCCAAGGACATGGTGATCACCGGCGGGTTCAACGTGTACTCCGCCGAGGTCGAGCAGGCGCTCATGGCCCACGAGGCCGTCCGCGACTGCGCGGTGATCGGCCTGCCCGACGAGAAGTGGGGCGAGCGGGTCACCGCGGTGGTCGAGCTCCAGCCGGGCAGCTCGGTGTCCGGCGACGACCTCACCGCGTTCGTCAAGGCGCGGCTCGGCAGCGTCAAGGCGCCCAAACAGATCGAGTTCTGGGACAGCCTGCCGCGGTCGACCGTCGGCAAGGTGCTCAAGACCGACGTGCGGGCGGCGCTGACGGGGTCGTGATCACCGTGATCACCGGTGCCCGGCGACCCCGCGCGGCTCGTAGCGCTCCTCGAGCGCGGCGATCTCGTCGTCGTCGAGGCGCAGGTCGACGGCGGCGATGGCGTCGGCGAGGTGGTGCTCCTTCGTCGCACCGATGATCGGGGCGTCGACGACCGGGTTGTTGAGCACCCACGCCAGCGCGACCTGGGCGCGGGAGACGCCGCGCTTCTCGGCGACCTCGGCGACCTTCTCGACGATGTACCGGTCGGTGTCGCGGTAGAGCGACTTGCCGAACTCGTCGGTGTCGCCGCGCGCGGTCGACTCGTCCCAGTCGCGGGTCAGCTTGCCGCGGGCCAGCGGGCTCCACGGGATCGCGCCGATGCCCTCGTCCGCGCAGAGCGGGAGCATCTCGCGTTCCTCCTCGCGGTAGAGCAGGTTGTAGTGGTCCTGCATCGTGACGAAGCGGGCCCACCCGTTGGCGTCCTGCAGGTGCAGCGCCTTCGCGAACTGCCACGCCCACATCGACGACGCCCCGACGTAGCGCGCCTTGCCCGCCTTGACCACGTCGTGCAGGGCCTCGAGCGTCTCCTCGACCGGCGTCTCGGGGTCCCAGCGGTGGATCTGGTAGAGGTCGACGTAGTCCATGCCGAGGCGTCGCAGCGAGGCGTCGATGCCGGTCATGATCGCCTTGCGCGAGAGCCCCGCGCCGTTCGGGCCCTTCCGCATCCGGTTGAAGACCTTGGTGGCGACGACGATCTCGTCGCGGTCGGCCATCTCGTTCAGCCAGCGTCCGGTGATCTCCTCGGACGTGCCGGCCGAGTAGACGTCGGCGGTGTCGAAGAAGTTGATGCCGGCGTCGAGCGCCTGGCGGAAGAAGGGCTTCGCGTCATCGGCGTCCAGCGACCAGGGCCACCCGCCGGCGTCCGGGACGCCGTAGCTCATGCAGCCCAGGCAGATCCGCGAGACGTCGAGCCCGGTGGCGCCGAGCTTCGTGTACTCCATGACGCCAGCGTGCCCCGCCGACCACCCGACGATTCCCCGTCGCGGACGGGAATCGTCGGGCGACCGGCGGCGCTGCAGCCCGCAGCGTCGGTAGCCAGGGGACAGCGCCGTTCCCGACCAGGTCGAACCCCCACAGACCCGCCCAGAACGGTCGTACCCCTCGTGAGCAGCCCCGCCACACCAGCCCCCGCGTCGCCCGACCGGCGACGCTGGGCGATCCTCGCCGTGATCGGGATCGCCCAGCTCATGGTCATCCTCGACAACTCCATCGTGAACATCGCGCTGCCGTCGGCCCAGGCCGACCTCGGCTTCGACGACGCCCAGCGCCAGTGGATCATCACCGCCTACGCGCTCGCGTTCGGCAGCCTGCTGCTCCTCGGGGGGCGCCTCTCGGACCTCTTAGGGCGCAAGCGCGCCTTCCTCACCGGGCTGGTCGGCTTCGCGGTCGCCTCGATCCTCGGCGGGCTCGCCCCCGGCTTCGAGCTGCTGGTCGCGGCGCGCGCCCTGCAGGGCGTCTTCGGGGCGCTGCTCGCCGCGGCCGCCCTCTCGCTGCTGACGACGACGTTCACCTCCGGCCGCGAGCGCGCCCGCGCGTTCGGTGTCTTCGCCGCGCTCGCCGGCTCCGGCGCCGCCATCGGGCTGCTCCTCGGGGGCGCGCTGACCCAGTACGTCGACTGGCGCTGGTGCATGTACGTCAACGCCGTCTTCGCCGCCGTCGCGTTCCTGGGGGCGTCGCTGCTCCTGCCGGCGCAGCCCGTCGAGCACCGCTCGCACCTCGACGTCGTGGGCATCCTGCTGGCGCTCGCCGGGCTGTTCGGCGTCGTCTACGGGTTCGCCAGCGCCGAGACCGACGGCTGGGCGTCGCCACTGGTCTACGGCTTCCTCGCCGCCGGGGTCGCGCTCCTGGTGGCGTTCGTCCTCGTCCAGCGCCGGGTGACGGCACCGCTGCTGCCGCTGCGCGTCGTCACCGACCGGTTCCGCGGCGGGTCGTTCCTCACGATCCTCGTGCTCACCACCGGCATGTTCGGCGTGACGCTGTTCCTGGCCTACGTCCTGCAGCAGGTGTTCGGCTTCTCGCCGCTGGTCACCGGCGTGGCGTTCCTGCCCATGGTCGGCGGGATCGTGCTCGCCGCGAACACGGTGCCCGCGACGCTGCTGCCGCGCACCGGACCCAAGCCGCTGGTGGTCGCCGGGATGCTCGTCGGCGCGGGCGGGCTCTTCGGAATCTCGTTCCTCACGCCGGCGTCGGGCTACGCGAGCGACATCCTCGGCCCGCTGCTCATGATCGGGCTCGGCATGGGCACCGCGATGTCGACGTCGATCAACACGGCGACGTTGGGCGTCGAGCCGGGCGACGCGGGCGTCGCCTCGGCCACGGTCAACACCATGCAGCAGGTCGGTGGATCGGTGGGCACGGCGCTGCTCTCGAGCATCGCGGGCACCGCCACCGCGAGCTTCGTCGGCCCGCCGATCGCCGCGGCGATGTTCGGCTACACCACCGCGTTCGCCGTGGCCGCCGGCCTGTTCGTGGTCGGCGCGGTCGTCGTCGGGTTCCTGATCCCCGCGGGGCGCACCAGCGGGCGCACCCTGGAGACGAGCCGGACGGGGCCCGCCGCCGAGCCGACCAACGAGTCCACCACCGAGCCCGCCGGCACCCGCCTGGCCGGCACGGTGCGCGACGCCGCCGGCGCGCCCGTCGCCGACGCGACGCTGACGCTGGTGGACACCACGGGCCGCCAGACGGGCCACGCGGTCGGCGACGGCGCCGGCGCCTACGTCGTGCGGGCGACGCCGGGCGACCACCTGCTCGTCGCCGGCGCGGGCGGTCTCGCCCCGAACGCGCAGCGCATCGTGCTCGTCGACGGCCTGACCGCCCGGGCCGACGTCGTCCTCGACCTGGTGCCTGTCGGCACGTGAGCACTTCTCGGTGCTCCAGCACCGAGAACTGCTCACGTGCGCGGAGCGCACCTCACGTCGTGTGGTGCACCTCCTGGCGCCCGTGCACCGGGGTCGGGATGCCCTCGGCGCGCGCCTTGAGCTGCAGGGCGAGGTAGAGCGAGTAGAAGCGCGACTGGTGCAGGTTGCCGCCGTGGAACCACAGCGCCTCCTGCTGCGTCGGCTTCCACATGTTGCGCTGCTCGCCCTCCCACGGACCGGGGTCCTTGGTGGTGTCGGAGCCCAGGCCCCACACCTTGCCGACCCTGTCGGCCATCTCCTGGCCGATGATGTTCGCGGCGAGCTGGTTCATCGAGCCGTAGCCGGTGGCCAGGACGACGAGGTCGGCCTCGAGCCGGGTGCCGTCGTCGAGCACCACCTCGGACTCGGTGAGCTCGGTGATCTGCCCCTTGGCCAGCTTGACCTTGCCCTCGGCGACGAGCTCGGCGGCGCCCACGTCGATGTAGTAGCCCGAGCCGCGGCGCAGGTACTTCATGAACAGGCCGGACTCGTCGTCGCCGAAGTCGAGGTCGAAGCCGGCCTCCTCCATCCGGCGGTAGAAGTCGGCGTCGACCTCCTTGGCCTTGTCGTAGATGGGGATCTGGAAATTGTGCATGATCCGGTACGGCAGCGAGGCGAAGATCATGTCCGCGGTGTAGGTGTCCACGCCGTTGGCCACGGCGCGCTCCGAGTACAGGTCACCGAGGCCGTACTCCATCAGCGTGTCCGACTTGATGATGTGCGTGGAGCTGCGCTGCACCATCGTGACGTCGGCGCCGACCTCCCAGAGCGCGCCGCAGATGTCGAACGCCGAGTTGTTCGACCCGATGACGACGCACTTCTTGCCCTTGTAGGCGTCGGGCCCGGGGTGCTCCGACGAGTGCTGCACCTCGCCCCGGAACTTCTCCCGCCCGGGGATCTCGGGGACGTTCGGCTTGCCCGACGCGCCGAGCGCGAAGACCAGCTGCTGCGGGCGCAGCGTCACCTCCTCGCCGTCCCGGTCGACCACCACGGTCCACTCGCCGGACGCCTCGTCGTAGGTGGCGCTCTTCGCGGTGGTGGAGCCCCAGTAGGTCAGCTCCATGATCTTGGTGTACATCTCGAGCCAGTCGCCGATCTTGTCCTTCGGCGAGAACACCGGCCAGTTGTCCGGGAACTTCAGGTAGGGCAGGTGGTCGTACCAGACCGGGTCGTGCAGGGCGAGGCTCTTGTAGCGCTTGCGCCACGAGTCGCCGGGCTTCTCGTTGGTCTCGACGATGATCGTCTCGACGCCGAGCTGGCGCAGCCGCGCGCCCAGCGCGATGCCGCCCTGGCCACCGCCGATGATGACCACCTCGGGCTGGCGGGTGTACCCGAGCTCGGCGGCGTCGGCCTCGCGCTGCTCGCGCCAGGTGACGCGGGCGGGGTTGGCGCCGTGCTAGGTGCCGAACGGCCGGCGGTCGCCGCGGGGCTCCTCGTGGCCCTTGAGCTCGTCGAGCGTGGTCAGCAGCGTGAAGGCCTTGCCCTCGGCGTCGAGGCGCAGGTGCCCGGTGCCCCGCCCGACCGCGGTCTCGAACTTCAGCCAGGCCTCGGTGATGCCCCCCTCGCCCTCCTCTTGGCCGGCCTCGGTCGGCTCGCCCGAGACCGTGAAACTCACTGGCGCCACGCCCCGCGCGGCGTCGGACCGCACGACCTCGGCCACGCCCGACGGGCCCTCGACGGTGATCAGGTTCCAGGTGAACGACACGAGGTCGCGCCAGTAGGACTCGGCGGCGAACAGTGCTCCGGCACGGTCGGCGTCGCCGGCCGAGACCGCCTCGGCGAACTCGGTCAGCCAGGAGTCCACCCGCGTGCCGGCATCGGTGCGGGCACTCTCGACGGTCTGTGTCACGTGCTACCTCCACGCGGGCGGGGGCTCCGGCCGACCGGGGGCACCGCCCGCGCCTGCCCACGGTCGTGTGGCGTGGGACCAGTGAAGCCGATCACGTCCAGCCGCGGCAGGGGTTGCACCCAGGTTGCAGCGGCGCCTCACCCGGGCCGCCCGCCGTGCACCACCAGCGCGACCCCGCCGAGCAGCACGACGAGGCCGACCAGCGTCGCCGGGGCCAGCCGCTCCCCCAGCCAGAGCGCCGCGACGAGCGCCGCGCCCGGCACCTCGAGCAGCGAGACCACGGCGACCACGGGCGCCCCGACCGTGCGCAGCGCCCGGTTGAGCAGCGTGTGCCCGAGGAACTGGCCGCACAGCGTGATCCCGGCCAGCGCGACCCAGCCGCCGGCAGGCCAGCCGGCCAGCGGCACGCCCGCGACGAGCACCACCGCGAGCAGGGCCAGCGCCGCGGTGGCGTAGCAGAGCAGCGTGTAGGTCGACGTGGCCAGCCGGGCCCGCGCCGCCGCCCCGACCAGCAGGTAGCCCGCCATCGCCACGCCGCCGAGCAGGGCGAGCGCGTCCCCGAGCAGGGCCCGCGGCGACGCGGCGACGTCGACCCCGGCGACGAGCACCACGCCCGCCAGCGCCACCACCCCGCCCGCCCACACGAGCGCCGGCACCGGCCCGCCGAGAAGACGGGTGAGCACCGCGGTCCACAGCGGGGTCGTGCACACCAGCGCCGTCGACGTCGCGACCGAGGTCAGCAGCAGGCTCGGGATCCAGGTGCCGAAGTGCACGGCGAGCAGGAGGCCGGCGACGGCGCAGGTGCGCACGTCGCGGGCGGTGACGCGCCCGGCCCGGACCGCGACGGGCGCCAGCACCACCGACGCCATCGCGGTGCGCCAGAACGCGATCGCGAGCGCGGGCACGGCGGCCGCCACCGCCAACGGGGCGGAGAACGAGATGCCGAGCACCGCGACGAGCAGCAGCCCCGCCTCGCGCACCACCGCACGGTAGCGAGAGGGGTCACGACGACGTGATCAGGACGGACACCCGGGGCACCCAGGCCCCGTGACGGCACCCCTCGACCAGGCCCGCACCGACGGACCGTCGCCGGCCGAGCGGCGGCTGCTCGAGCTCGTGCGCCCGGGCGCCGACGTGATCGTGCCGATCGGCCAGGGCGAGCCGCCGACGCTGCTCGACCTGCTGGAGGCGAACGCGGAACACCTGGACGGCGTGCGGATCCACCGCATGGACCCGTTCGTCGAACGCCCCTACATCCGCGGCGCGTACGGCGACCGGCTGCGCCACGTCGACTACTACCTCGGCCCGGGCTCCCGGCAGGCCTACCGCGACGGCCTCTGCGACCTCGTGCCCAACCACTTCTCCGAGATGCCGCTGCTGCTGCGGCAGTCCACGCAGCGCTCGGTGGTGCTCGCCGCCGCGGCCGGCCCCGACGCCGACGGGTACTTCAGCCTCGGCACCAACGCCGACTACGTCGCCTCGATGATCGGCGAGGTCCCGTTCCTGCTCGAGGTCACGCCGGCGATGCCGTTCACCCGCGGCGCGAACCTCCTGCACGCCGACCAGGTCGCCGGCTGGATCGCCACCGACCGCCCGCTCGCGCCCGTGCACCACCGCACCCCGTCGGCCGCCGACCACACCATCGCGGGCCTCGTCGCCGACCTCGTGCCCGACGGCGCCTGCCTGCAGATCGGCGTCGGCGGCACACCGGACGCGGTCACCGCCGCCCTCACCGGCCACCGCGACCTCGGCGTCCACACCGAGTGCCTCGCCGCCGGCCTCGCCGACCTCGTCGACACCGGCGTCGTCACCGGGGCACGCAAGAAGCAGATGCCCGGCACGCACGTCACGACGTTCTCGATCGGCGACGCGGCGATGCACCGCTGGCTCGACGGCCGCGACGACGTCGCGTTCATGCCCGTCGAGTGGACCAACGACCCGCGCACCGTCGCCCACGAGCCTAACTTCGTCTCGATCAACGCGACCACCGAGGTCGACCTTCTCGGGCAGGCGGCGAGCGAGACGATCGGCGGGCGCTACTGGTCGTCCTCGGGCGGGCAGGCCGACTTCGCCCGCGGCGCCATGTACTCCCCGGGCGGGCGCGCGTTCCTCGTCACCCACGCCGCCACCAGCCACGGCTTCAGCCGCATCCGCGCCCAGCTCACGCCGGGCAGCGTGGTGACGACGCTCAAGAACACCGTCGACCACGTCGTCACCGAGTTCGGTGTGGCCTCCCTGCGCGGGCGCTCGATCGCGCAGCGGGCCCGCGAGCTGATCGCGATCGCCCACCCCGAGCACCGCGACGCCCTGCGCCACGAGGCCAAGGAGCTGGCGATCCTCCCCTGACCTACGTGAGCGATCTCTGGGCCTATAGGCCCAGAGATCGCTCACGTGGGGTCAGAAGATCGAGTAGGCCCCGTCGACGACGATCTCGTCGCCGGTGTGGAAGCCGCCGACGCCGCACGCCAGGTACACCGCGAGGCGCGCGAAGTCGCCGGGCGCGCCCCAGCGCCGCTGCGGCATCCGCGCCATGACGGCGCGCTCGAAGCGCTCGTCGTGCAGGCGCGGCGAGGCCAGCGGCGTCTCGGTCCAGCCCGCGACGATGCTGTGCGCGTTCACCCCGTACCGGGCCAGCTCCACCGCGCAGCCCTTGATCAGCGCGGTCAGCCCGGCCTTGCTCGCCGCGTACGGCTGGGCGCGCGGCGCCCCGTGCACGGTGGAGACGCTCGAGGTGCCGACGAGCACGCCCCCGCCGCCTCGCTCGACCATGTGCCGCGCGGCGGCCCGCAGCGTCAGGAACGCCCCGTCGAGGTTGACCCGCGTGACCGCCCGGAAGTCCTCGAGCGTGGTGTCGACGAACCGCGCCCCGGACCCGGTGACGCCCGCGTTGGCGAAGCAGGTGTCGACGCGCCCGAAGTGATCGAGCGTGGCGGCGAAGGCGCCCTCGACCGCCTCCTCGTCGCCGACGTCGCAGCGCAGCGCCCGGACCCGGGTGCCGTGGTGCGCGAGCTCGCCGGCCGCGGCCTCGTTGCGCTCCGCGTTGGTGCCCCACAGGCAGACGTCGGCGCCGCTCTGCGCCAGCCCGTGCGCCATGCCGAGCCCGATCCCGGAGTTGCCGCCGGTCACGAGCGCGACGTGCCCGGTGAGGTCGAACAGGTCGCTCACGAGCGCCTCACCGGCACCGCCCACTCGCCGGTGAACGTCGCCTCACGCTTCTCGGTGAAGGCCGCGAACGCCTCGGGGGCGTCGGCGGTGGCGAAGTTGACCGCCTGCGCCCGCGCCTCGCTCGCCAGCGCCTCGCGCAGCGGGCGGTCGGCGTTCTCGTGCAGCAGCGCCTTGGACTGGGCGACGGCGACCGGGGCCATCGCCGCCAGCCGCGCGGCCAGGTCGGCGACGAAGCCGTCGAGCTCCTCGGGCGCCACCACCCAGGTCACCAGCCCGAGCCGGTGCGCCTCGTCGGCCTCGATCATCTCGGCGAGCAGCGCGAGGCGCTTCGCCTGCTGCATCCCCACCAGGCGCGGGAGCAGCCACGAGCCGCCGAAGTCCAGCGACAGCCCGCGCTGGGCGAAGATCTGCGAGAACCGCGACGCCGGCGTCGCGACGACGAGGTCGCAGCCCAGGGCGAGGTTCCACCCCGCGCCCACTGCGACCCCGTCGACCCGCGCGATCGACGGCTTGGGCAGCTCGTGGAGCAGCATCGCGATCTCGTTGACCCCGCGCATGCGGTCGAGCGGGTGGCCCTCGCGGGGCGCGGAGAGGTCGGCGCCGGCGCAGAACGCCCCGCCCGCGCCGGTGATCACCACCGCGCGCACCGCGTCGTCGTCGCGGGCGCGGGCGAGCTGGTCGCGCAGCCCGTCCCACAGCGCCAGGTCGAGCGCGTTGCGCCGGTGCGGGCGGTTGAGCGTGAGCGTGAGGACCCCGCCCTCGAGGTGGGTGAGCAGGACCGGGTCGTGCTCGGGGTCGTCCACGCGCCGGAACGTACCCAGCGGGCGTCCGGCGACGGAAGCCGTCACCCCGGGAGCGTCGCGTAGCGCGGGTTGGCGACGGCGAGGCGGTCGTCGACCGCGGCCCGCACGGCCGCGAGCAGCGCCGGGTCGTCGGCGTCGACCCGCCCCGTGCGGATGGCCGCGGCCAGCTCCGCCTGGTCCCGGTACCCGAGGGCGGCGAGGCGCTCGCGGTGGCGGCGCTCCTGCTCCGGGCCGAGCGCGAGCTCGCGTCCGACGCCCGCGAGCACGTTGGCGGCCACGCGGGCGAGGTAAGCGGTGCGCTCGTCGCCGCCGGGCACGACGTCCTCGCGCAGGAACAGCGCGACGGCGTCGACGAGGTCGGCCGCGGAGGGCCGTCCGTGCAGGTCGGAGCGCGGGGCCGCAGCGACGTCGGGCCCCTCCCCGGCGGGGACGCCCATCGCGAGCAGCAGGTCGTGCTCCTGCTCGGCGACCCGCCGCCCGATCGCGGCGAGCTCGACCGACGGCGTCCGTCCCGTCAGGTGGCGCTCGGCCATCTCCCGGCAGCCCAGCGCCCACCACGTCGTGCGGTGGACCTGCCACCAGCGCACGGCCTCGGCGTCGGGGCGGTGCCCGGCAACCTCGGCGTACCCGTCGAGCAGCTCGTCGACGGTGCCGAGGCCGGCGACGGGCAGCGGCGAGCCGAAGCGCCAGCACTTGGTGCACAGCCAGCCCAGGTCCTCGCGCGGATCGCCGCGGTGCACGAGCTCCCAGTCGAGCACCGCGCGCAGGCCGGTCTCGTCGACGATGA
Organism: uncultured Actinomycetospora sp.; assembly: GCA_902805495.1. GTDB lineage: Bacteria > Actinomycetota > Actinomycetes > Mycobacteriales > Pseudonocardiaceae > Actinomycetospora. The sequence continues at coordinate 272 of CADCTH010000524.1, read as the reverse complement.
GGTTGCCGAGGCGGAAGTCGCCGTGCACGACGGCGTCGGGCACCGCGGCGGGCCGGTGGCGCTCGAGCCAGCGCAGCGCGATCTCGACCGTGGGCAGCGGCTCGTCGAGGGCGTCGCGGATCGCGCGCAGGTCGTCGAGCGGGTCGACCGCGGGCAGGCCCGGGACGTCGGCGACGTCGATCGCGTGCACCCGGGCGAGCGTGCGCCCCAGTTCCGCGGCGAGCCCGTGACGGTCGCGGGCGTCGCGCTCGTCGCGCAGCAGGCGCGGCCCG
>CADCTH010000523.1 GCA_902805495.1 uncultured Actinomycetospora sp. | reverse complement strand
TCCCTGGCCGCGGCCGTCGTCCGCGCGCGGGGGGTCGACCTGGTGCGGCCGTTCGGCGACGCCGGGCCCCGCAGCCGTGCGGTCCTGCTGGCCGGCGGCGGGACGTCCACGCCCCGCTCGCCCCACGAGGAGCGGGTCGCGGCCGCCTGCGCGACGGTGCCGGCGGACGCCGCCCCGTTGAGCGAGCGCGAGATGGTGGTGCTAGCCCTGCTGCCGTCGCTGCTCAACGCCCCGGCGATGGCCGAGGAGCTCATCGTCTCCGTCAACACCGTGAAGACCCAGATCCGGTCCATCTACGCCAAGCTCGGGGTCTCGACGCGGCGCGAGGCGGTGTCACGTGCCCACGAGCGCGGTCTGTTCCTCTGAGGTGCCCCGGCCGTTCACCTGGACGGGATGAGGGACCGGACCGGCGGTCCGAGCACGCTCGGGCCCGGTGGGTGACCGTCGGGGCCGCCTCCCGAGCGAGGAGGACGATCGTGTCGGGACGCTTCGAGATCCGGGTCAGTGGTCGCCTCTCCGAGCGGGTCCGGGCGGCGTTCCCGGGGATGGACGTCGAGGACGTGCCGGCGGAGACGGTCATCTCCGGGCGCGCGCAGGACGAGGACGAGGTGCACGGCCTGCTCAGCCGCATCCAGTCGCTCGGCCTGCAGGTCGTGTCCCTGCGCCAGACCCGGGGCGAGGCCGGCGACGGCGCCGAGCAGCCCTGACGGCGGACGCGCGGAGCCCCCGCCCGCGGTGGTGCTGCGGACGGGGGCTCCGGCGGGACGCCCTCTCACAGGGTGGCGCCGGCCCGCTCGCTCTCGTCCACGTCGCCGAAGACCTCGCGCAGCTGCGCTTCCTGGTCTCCCGAGAGGTTGGTGTGCAGCAGCTCGGCGTGGCTGCCGCGGAAGGCGTCCGCGACCTTGTCCGTCACCGCGTTCGCCGTCATGGCGAACAGCGCCGAGGAGCCCGGCGTGACCTTCTCCCGCACGTCCTTGATGAAGTCGTCGTCGATCCCGACGTCGCTCATCGACCCGGCGGCGGCCCCCGCCGCGGCGCCGATGACGAGGCCGAGCAGCGGCACGAAGAAGATCAGCCCGAAGAGCATGCCCCAGAAGCTGCCCCCGAGCGCCCCGCCGCCGACCAGGCTGTGGAGCTGCCTCGTCCTCGGCCGCTTGCGGTCCGCGGGCCACGTCACGACGGCCGCGTCCAGCAGGGTGATCAGCTCCTCCTTCTGGAGTCGTTCCAGCGTCGCGAGCGCCTCGTCCGCACCGGTCTCGGACGGGAACTTCCAGGCCGTGAGCGTCGCCATCGGTCTTCCTCTCGGTTCGACGTACCGCCCCGCGAGCACCGGGATGCGGCGGTGGGCGGCAGACCGACTCTCGGTCCGGCCCCGCGATCCGTCCTCATCCCCGCGGGGTGACGTCACGCCGCGGGTGCGGCCGCCGCGGCGGCCCGTCGGTGCGCCCCGTCGCGGGCGAGGTGCGCCCGCGGCAGGTCGTGCGCGTGCCGCGCGATCCCCGCTCGGTCGTCACCTGGCGAGGTGAGCGTTCTCGGGTCACCCCCCGGCAGGCAGCTCCTGGGCGCCGCCGAACACCAGGGCGACCTGGACCGCGACGTCGGCGTCGCCGGCGTCGTCGAGGGCGCGGCGCAGCAGCGCGACGTCCGGGCCCGGGGGAGGGCCGAGGACCTCGACCCGGACCGCGTCCGCGGTGCCCGAGACGCTCACGACCTGCGAGGAGACCGCGCTCGCCCACTGCTCGGCGACGGGGCGCACGCCCGCGATCGTGGTGCTCTCGGTGAAGACGCGGTAGCTGCCCACCCCGAGCGGGACCGCGACGAGCACCACGAAGCCCGCCACCACGGCGATCGTCCCCCGGCCGAGCCTGCCGACCGGCCGCCCGGCCGCCTCCGCGGCGGCGCGGAGCCGGAAGGCGAGGAGCAGCCCGGTGCCGGTGGCCACGATCGCGGCCACGTTCGAGCCGAACAGCAGCAGCGCGCCGAGGGCCTGGCGGGGCTCACCGGCCTCCAGCGTCAGCCCGACGACCGACAGCGGCGGCACGAGCGAGATGGCGATGGCGACGCCCGGCAGGGTGTCGGAGATGTCGGTGCGGACCAGGGCGAAGGCGCCCACCAGCCCGGTGGCGAGCGCGGCGACCAGGTCGATTAGGGCGGGGGTGACCCGCGAGGCGACCTGCGAGTTCGTGGCCGCGACCACCGGCTCCGGCACGAGGAGCCCGAGGAGGTGGCCGAGGGCGACGACGAGCGCGGCGCCGAGCAGGACGGTGGTGACGCCCCGGAGGATGCGCGCCCGGTCCGCGAGGACGACCGCGAGTGCCGTCCCGAGGATGGGGGTCATGAGCGGGGCGACGATCATCGCCCCGATCACCGTGGCGTCCGAGTCGGCCACGACACCGGCCCCGGCGATGATCGCCGCCAGCGTCAGCAGGACCCAGAAGGCCGACTGCTTGCGCCGGCCCTCGACGTAGAGCCGATCGGCCATCCGATCGATGTCGGCACCGGACACCCGCGACGCCGCCTCGATCATCGCCCCAGCCTCGACGTCGGACCGCCGCCGGCGCCTCCCCCGAGCCGGATGAGCGGCACGGGAGTCACCTCCCGAGGGTGACGTGCGCGGGCGTCCGTGCGGCGACAGTGGCACCTCGCCCCCGCACGCGGCGGGGCCGGACGAGGAGGACGACGTGACCGACACGGACGGGCTGCGCAAGAAGGACCGCACCCCCACCTTCGGGGCGCAGGCCGCGTACATGCGCGAACCCGCGCGCTACGGGTCCGACACCGACGACTGGACCGGCTGGATCCGCTTCGCCGGGATCATGATGATCCTGTTGGGCGTCTTCCAGCTCATCGAGGGGCTCGTGGCCCTGTTCAGCCCCACCTACTTCCTGGTGGGCGAGGAGGGCGTGGTCCTCTCGCTCTCGTACGGCTCCTGGGGCTGGACGCACCTGTTGCTCGGCATCCTGATCATGGCCGCCGGGTTCGGGGTGCTGGCGGGGCAGGTCTGGGCCCGCGCGGTCGGGATCGTGCTGGCGGGTCTGAGCGCGATCGCCAACCTGGTGTTCATCGCGGCCTACCCGATGTGGTCGATCATCATCATCGCCGTGGACGTCGCCGTCATCTTCGCCCTGGCCACCAACCGTCGCGGTGCGCCCGCCCCGGAGGCGTAGGACGCGCAGGCCGCGCTGGGTCGACCACCTCGTCCGGGCCGGGTGGCGGTACACCGAGCGCCACGGCGACCACTACGCCGCGGCGGTCACGTACTTCAGCGTGGTCGCGCTCGTGCCGATGCTGATGATCGGGTTCGCCGTCGCCGGGTCCGTGCTGCTCGGCGACCCGGAGCTGCTGGCCGAGCTCCGGCGGTCCGTCACCGCCGCCGTGGGGCCGGGGCTCGGGGCCACGGTGGACCAGGTCGTTGCGGAGGCCATCCGGCAGCGGGAGACCGTCGGTGTGCTGGGCCTGCTGCTCGCCGTGTACACCGGGCTCGTCTGGATGTACCGCGTGCGCGAGGCCCTGTCGGCCCAGTGGGGTCAGCGCACCGCGGGACCGCCGTACCTCGCCGGTGCGGTGTCCGACGCCGGGGCCCTGATCGGCCTGGGCCTGGTGCTGGCCGGCTCGCTCGGCCTCGTCGTGCTGGGCCAGACGGTCAGCGCCGTGGTGGCCGGCCCGGAGGGCGCCGGTTGGGCCCGGACGGCCGCCGGGGCGGCGGTGATGCTGGGGATCACGTTCGTCGCGAACCTGGTGGTCCTGCTCTGGGCGATCGCCCGGCTCCCGCGCGAACGGCTGCCCCTGCGCAGCGCGGTCCGGCCCGCCCTGCTCGCGGCCGCCGGCTTCGAGCTCGTCGAGCACGGCGGGGCCCTGTACCTCGGGTGGGTCACCGGCTCCCCGGCCGGACTCGTGTTCGGGCCGAACCCCGGGCTGCTGGTCGCCATCTACCTGGGCGCACGCCTCGTCCTGTTCGCGACGGCCTGGGCCGCGACCCGGCGGCCGGCCGCGGCGCCCGACGAGATCACCAGCGACGGGCGAGGGACGCCGCACATCCCCACGCCAAGATGAGCGGCATGGGAGACCGCGCCGACGCCGGCACCCCGGCCCGCACCCCGTCACCGCCCGCGGCGCCGCTCGACGCGGCCGCGGTGGTGCGGGAGCGCGGGTACCTCGTCCTGCTCCTCGTGGCCGCCGCCCTCGGCGTGCCGGTGGCCGCGGCGTCCTACGGGTTCGTCGTCCTGATCGGCCTGGCCCAGCGGGCGCTCTACGACGACCTGCCCCGGGCCCTCGGCCTGGGCGGCGCGCCCGCCTGGGGGCCGGTCCCGCTGCTGGTGCTCGCCGGCGTCCTCGTCGCGCTCGTCGTCCACCGGCTCCCGGGCCACGGGGGACACGTGCCCATCGACGGGTTCTCCGCGGGGTCGTTCCCGGCGCCCCGCGAGATCCCCGGCATCGTGCTGGCCGCCCTCGCCTCGCTGGCCGCGGGTGCGGTCGTCGGCCCGGAGGCGCCGCTGGTCGCCCTCGGCGGCGGGCTCGCCGCGCTCGCCGTCCGGCTCGCGCGCCGCGACCCCGCGCCCCGGATGCTCGCGGTCGTCGCCTCGGCCGGTGCGTTCGCCGCGATCAGCACGCTCTTCGGCTCGCCGCTGCTCGGGGCGTTCCTGCTGATGGAGGCGGCCGGGCTGGCCGGCGCGACGCTCGGCCTGGTGCTCGTGCCGGGCCTCCTCGCGGCCGGGGTCGGGACGATCATCTTCGTCGGCCTGGACTCCTGGACCGGTCTGGGCGCGGCGTCGCTCGCCATCCCCGGCCTGCCGCCGGCGGGGAGCCCGACGCTCACCGAGTTCGGGTGGGCCGTCGCGATCGGGATCGCCGCCGGGCTGGCGGGCACGATGATCCGCCGGGTCGGTGGGCGGCTGCGCTCGCCCGTCGAGCGCCGGCCGCTGGTCGCGGTGCCGGTGGCCGGGCTGGCGATCGGGCTGCTCGCGGCGGCCTACGCCCTGCTGACCGGCCGCCGGGTGACCGAGGTCCTCTTCTCCGGAGAGGACACGATCGGGCCGCTGCTGCAGACCGGTGCGGGGCTGCCCGTGGCCGTCGTGCTGGCCCTCCTGGTCGCCAAGGGCCTCGCCTACTGCCTGTCGCTGGTCGCGTTCCGCGGCGGCCCCGTCTTCCCCGCGATGTTCCTGGGGGCGGCCGCCGGCCTCGCCCTCGCCCACCTCCCGGGACTCTCCCCGCTGGCCGGCGCGGCGATGGGGATCGGGGCCATGTGCACGGTCATGCTGCGGCTCCCGCTCACGTCGGTCCTGCTCGCCACCCTGCTGCTCGCGGAGGACGGTCTCGTGCTGATGCCCCTGGTCATCGTGGCGGTGGCCGTCGCCTACGTCGTCGGGCTCCGGCTCACCCCGCGCCCGGCGACCCCTCCTGCCGGGCCCGCGACATGAGCCCCGAATCGCCGTCGGCGCGCCGGGTCGCGCTGAGCCTCGCGCGGTCGGTGGTGACCGTGGTGGTGCTCGTCGTCGTGTACTACCGGTTGCCGCTGCGGGGAGCCCCCGGGGACGGGGCCGTGGTGCTGTTCTTCGGCGGCCTCGTCGTCCTCGCGGCCCTGATCGGCTGGCAGCTGCGCGCGATCGTCCGTGCGCGGCACCCTCTCCTGCGTGCGGTGGAGGCGTTCGCCGCCGCGATCCCGCTGTTCGTGCTGCTCTTCGCGGCGATCTACGTCCTGCTGGAGTCGGCCCGGCCCGGGTCGTTCAGCGAGCCGCTCACCCACACCGACGCCCTCTACTTCACGATGACGGTCTTCGCCACGGTCGGTTTCGGGGACATCGCCCCCGTCAGCGGGCCGGCCCGGGTGCTGGTGACGATCCAGATGGTGGCGAACCTGCTGGTGCTGGGTCTGGTGGTGCGTTCGATGCTCGAGGCGGTGCGTCGGGGTCAGTCCCGTCAGGGGCGGACGCCGCCCGGGTGAAGGCCCCCGAGCCCACCAGCAGGTGCCCCACGACGGCGCCCCCCAGCAGGACGACGCTGAACGCGACGAACCACGAGAGCATGACGAAGACGATCCCGAGGGGCCCGTACTCGCGGTAGTGCAGCGTGATCGCGGGCGAGAGCACGACGTCCGCGCCGATGCGGAGTCCCACGAGGCCGACGCCGATGACGACGGCGCCGGGCAGCAGCGGCCGCCACGCGATGCGGCCCCCGAGCAGCAGGTACTGCGTCCACCAGCCCCACCCGATCGCCAGCGGCGTGCCCAGTGCGAGGAGCGCGACGAGCCACGCCACACCGGAGAGCAGCGGGTCGGCGAGCGCGGCGACGGCGACCAGCGCGGCGGCGCCGGCCAGCCACAGCAGGGGCCGGCCCAGCGAGCGCAGCCCGCCGAACGGGAGACCCCACACGATCTCGTAGGCGCGCTGCAGCGCCATCGGCCAGCGCACGGTGAGGATCACGGTGAGCAGGGCGCCGATCCACGTGGAGGCGTTGCGCACCGTCGTGCGGCTGGGGAAGAGCTGCTGGAGGTCGTGCGTCGCCTCGGGCGTCAGGCCGAGCCGCAGGGCGAAGCCGCCGAGCGCGCCGTCGTCGGTGCCCAGGGGCAGCACCGCCGCGAGCGTGACGAGGGCGGGGATCACGAGCATCAGCGCCAGGGCGGCCAGGATCAGCGCCTGCTTGGTCAGCTGCACCTCGACGATGCGCCGCTGCAGGCGCCCGGCGGTCGACGCCTCGAAGCGCTCGCGGGTCCGGCGGAGGCGCTCCCGGGTGCCCGGGGCGTCGGTGGGGGGAGGAGCAGGGAGCGTCACGGTGCCTCAGTGGAGCGCGGCCTTGAGCAGGACGATGGCCGAGCCCACCACGATCGAGGCGAGGGTCCAGGCCACCCGGACGGCCGGTCGCCGGCGCGTCCCGCGCCCGGCGAGGGCGCTGCAGAGAGCGAGCGCGAGGACCCCGGTCCAGAGGGTGATGTCGATGCGCGTGGCGAGGGGGACGCGGAGCAGCGCCGTCACGAGCAAAACGACCCCGGCCGCGAGCCCGGGGACGGCGGCCCAGCAGCTCTGCGCCAGGGCGTCACGGACCTCGCGTCCCGACGGTGCCGCGACCCCGGTGAACGCGCGTCCCACCACCTCCGCGTAGGCCTCGGCGAGGAAGATGACGATGCCGGTGCCGCCGACCGTCACCGCCGTCACCCACGGGCCGGGCTCGTGGTCGCCGAGGTAGGCGAGCACCGACATCGCGATGATCGTGCCGTAGACGGCGGAGCGAGCCCGGCCGGCGAGGCGCTCGCCCGGCTCCGTCGGCGGCGGGGCGGTGCGTCCGACCACGGTCACGGCCTCCTCCTCCGGGGCGTCGGGGTGGGCTCTTCCGGTGTCGGGAGGGTAGGTCGGGCGGTGCTCGCGGTGGCTCACCCCGCGCGGGTGAGAGCAGGAGGCCCCGGCGTTCCTACCGTCCTGACCATGTCGACCACGACCGCAGCAGCCGGTGCCCCCGCGGCGCCCACCGGCTTCGTCGCCCGCGCCGCCCAGGGCATGCCCCGTGGCCTGATGCTCCTGCTCGGTGCCGCCGCCACGGTGATCACCATCGCCGGGCTCCAGCAGGCCGCGTGGCTGATCTCGCCGATCCTGCTCGCGCTGGTCGTCGTCATCGCCGTCAGCCCGGTCCAGGGATGGCTGCGCCGCAAGGGGCTGCCCGTCTGGACCACCGTCCTGGCCATGATCGTGATCATCTTCGCGGTCATCCTGGGCCTGGTCGCCGTGCTGTTCGCCTCGGTGGGCCAGCTCATCGGCCTGGTGCCCCAGTACGCGGGGCGGATCCAGCAGCTCACCGGCTCGTTGGCCACGTCCCTCCAGTCGCTGGGCTTCGACCCCACCCAGGCCCGGGCCACGGCCGGCTCCGCGGACGTCGGCAGGGTCGTCGGCGTCATCGGGGCGATCCTGGCGGACCTCAGCGGTGCGCTCACGAGCATCGTGTTCATCCTCGCGCTGCTGCTCTTCCTCATCGCGGAGGCGAGCGGGGCGGGCCGCCGGATCGCGGCCATCGGGGCGGACCGCCCGCACATGGTCGGCGCCCTGCAGGGCTTCGCGAGCGGCACGCGGCGCTACCTGGTGGTCACCGCGGTGTTCGGCCTGATCGTCGCGGTGCTCGACAGCATCGCCCTGCTCATCATCGGCGTCCCCCTGGTCGTGCTCTGGGGCCTGCTCTCGTTCATCACCAACTTCATCCCGAACATCGGCTTCGTCATCGGGGTCATCCCGCCGGCCATCCTCGGTCTGCTCGTCGGGGGCTGGCAGATGATGGTCACGGTGCTCGTCGTGTACCTGATCCTCAACGCCGTCGTGCAGTCGCTGATCCAGCCGATGTTCACCGGCGACGCCGTGGGGTTGTCGACCACCATCACGTTCGTCGCGCTGCTGTTCTGGTCGTGGGTCCTCGGGCCCCTCGGCGCCCTGCTCGCGATCCCGGCCACGCTGCTGGTGAAGGCCGTGCTCGTCGACTGCGACCCGAACGCGAAGTGGGTCGACCACCTCATCGGCGCGGCGTCCCCCGAGGAGCCGAAGCACCGCGCGGACGAACCGGACGACCCGGTCGCGGTGCCCGAGTCGTCGGACCCGCCGGACCCGGCCGACCCGCCGGACACCAGCCCTCGCACCGACGGCGGTCCGGTCCACACCGTCCGCGTCTGACCACGGCACCCACCCGCTCCGCGCCCGCCCCGAGGAGATCCACCCATGCTGCTGGCAGACGAGACCCACGGAGCCGAGATCGCCGACCGGCGCGACTTCGCCGACGCCGACCGAGGCCTGATCGGGACCCTCGAACCGATGGTCGTGACGACCGCGGACGGTCGCGTCGTGTGGGACATGGACCAGTGGGCGTTCCTCGACGCCGACTGCCCGCCCACGGTCGACCCCAGCCTCTGGCGGCAGGCACAGCTCACCGCCAAGCACGGGCTGTACGAGGTGACCGACGGCATCTTCCAGGTGCGCGGCTTCGACATGTCGAACATGACCCTCGTGGAGGGCGACACCGGCGTCATCGTGATCGACCCGCTCATCTCGGCCGAGACGGCGGAAGCGGCGCTCGCGCTCTACCGCCGGCACCGCGGCGACCGGCCGGTGACCGCCGTGATCTACACGCACGCCCACCTCGACCACTTCGGCGGCGTGCTCGGCGTGGTCGCGGCCGACACCGACGTGCCGATCATCGCGCCCGAGCACTTCCTCGAGCACGCGGTGTCGGAGAACGTCTACGCGGGCGTCGCCATGCTGCGCCGCAGCTACTACTACGCCGCGATCCACCTTCCGCACAGCGCGACCGGGACGCTCGGTGTCGGTCTCGGTGCCGGCGGCTCGACCGGCACGCCCGGCCTGCTCGCCCCGACCCTGGAGATCACCCGCACCGGCCAGGAGGAGGTCGTGGACGGGGTCCGGATGGTGTTCCAGATGACGCCGGGCACCGAGTGCCCCGCGGAGATGAACCTCGCGTTCCCCGACCGGCGGGCACTGTGCATGGCGGAGAACGCCACCCACAACCTGCACAACCTGCTGACCCTGCGCGGCGCGCAGGTGCGCGACCCCCGCATCTGGGCGCGGTACCTCGCCGAGGCGATCGACCTGTTCGCCCGGGACGCCCACGTCGTGTTCGCCTCGCACCACTGGCCGACGTGGGGGACCGACGACATCGTCGCCTACCTGACCCAGCAGCGGGACCTGTACGCCTACCTCCACGACCAGACGCTGCGCCTGATCAACCAGGGCTACGTCGCCGCGGAGATCGGCGAGATGATCGAGATGCCACCCGCGCTGGAGAAGGCCTGGCACACCCACGGCTACTACGGGTCGGTCAACCACAACGTCAAGGCGATCTACCAGCGCTACCTCGGGTGGTACGACGCCAACCCGGCCCACCTCTGGCAGCACCCGCCGGAGGCGGCCGGGAAGCGCTACGTCGCAGCGCTGGGCGGGCAGGACGCGGCGGTGGCCGCCGCACGGCGCTTCCTCGACGACGGTGACCTGCGCTTCGCCGCCGAGCTCTCCAGCCACGCCGTGTTCGCCGACCCCGACGACCGGGCGGCCCGCGAGCTGCTCGCCGAGACCCTCGAGCGGCTCGGGTACGGCGCCGAGAACGCGACGTGGCGCAACGCCTACCTGAGCGGCGCGCACGAGCTCCGGGCGACGTCCATCGAGCACACCGACCTCGACCCGGGCGGCCTGGCCCCGGCCCTGACCATCACCCAGCTCTTCGACTCCGTCGCCATCCGCATCGTCGGCGCGAAGGCCTGGGACCACCGGTTCTCGATCGCCTGGCACTTCACCGACACCGACGAGCGCTTCCACATGGAGCTCAGCAACGGGGCCCTGATCCACCACCCGAGCCACGGGACGAACGGGACCCGGAACCCGTACCTGACGGTGTCCCTGACCCGCCCGCAGCTGCTCGGCCTGCTGAGCACCGGCGCGACCGAGGGCGTGGACATGACCGGGGACGCCGGCGTCCTCGACCGCCTGTCCTCGCTCACCGACGCGCCGAACCCCGACTTCCCGATCGTCACACCGTGACCGGGCCATCACCGACAGGAGGCGCCATGAGCGAACCGGTACGCGACACGGGGCCGATCGACTACCTCGTCGTGGAGTTCCCGCCCGGGACGATGACCGGCGAGGGGATGGCCCTGCTGCTGGACCTCGTCGACCGGGGCCTGATCCGGATCCTCGACCTGGCCTTCGTCAGCAAAGGAGCCGACGGCGCGATCGCGGGCGTCGAGATCGCCGACCTCGACGGCGACGGGGATCTCGACCTGCGCGAGTTCCACGGGGCGTCCTCGGGGCTCCTCGGCGACGACGACCTCCGGGAGGCGGCCGCCGTGCTCGCACCGGGGACCACCGCCGCGGTGCTCGTCTACGAGAACGTGTGGGCCGCACCCCTGGCCGCCGCCTTCCACCGCAGCGGAGCGCAGCTCGTCGCCGGGGGCCGGATCCCCGTCGACGCCGTGCTCGCCTCGCTCGACACCGTGCCCGACGCGCGCTCCTACACCTGACGAGGGACGGACGACATGCCAGGACTCCTCCGAGGACTCGCCCGCACCGCGATGGTGGCGGGGACGGCGACCGCGGTCTCGAACCGCGTGTCACGGCGCCAGGCCGGACGGTGGGCCGCCGAGGAGGCCCCGCCCCCGCAGTACTACGCGCCGGCTCCTCCGCCGCAGTACGCCCCGCCGCCGCCTCCGCCCCCTCCGGGCGCCGGGAGTGGCGGCCAGGACCAGGTCATCGACCAGCTCCGGCAGCTCGGTGAGCTGCGGACCGCGGGCGTCCTGACCGACCAGGAGTTCGCCGACCAGAAGCGCCGCATCCTCGGCGGTTAGAGCAGGCCCAGCTCCCGGGCGCGCCGCACCGCGTCCCGTCGTCCGTCGGCGCCGAGCTTGCGGTACACCGCGCGCTGGTGGGTCTTCACCGTGTTGACCGAGACGTAGAGCCCGGCGGCGATCTCGGTGTTCGACAGCGAGCTCGCCAGGTAGCGCAGGGCGAGGCGTTCGCGCTCGGTCAGCGGGTCGACGGCGCCTCCCCGCTCGTGCGCCGCGGTCGGCCGGCCGAGGACGTCCAGGGCGAACCCGCCGGCCGCGCTGCCGCGCTCCAGGCGCCGGGCCAGCAGCGGGGCGAGGTCCGGTTCATCGAGGAACTGGCGGCGCAGGCCGCACGGCGCGGCGACGACCAGGGCGTCCTCGAGGAGGTCCGCCGCGCGGTCCTCGTCGCCCGCCGCGTCGGCGAGCAGGGCGCCGACGACCCCGGCGCCGACGCGGGCGCGCACGTCGCCGCCGCGGACCGCCGCGAGGACCTCCCG
>CADCTH010000522.1 GCA_902805495.1 uncultured Actinomycetospora sp. | reverse complement strand
GCGCGAGCCCGCCCCACAGCCGCCAGCGGTCGTCGGTCGAACCGCCGGTGACGGCGATGACGAGCAGGACCGGGACGAGCTTGACCAGGTCGACGACGGGGTGCACGACGAGCATGCGCCGGTCGAGGTGCTGCCAGTCGGGGCCGGCCGTCGTCACGTCGCGTCGCCGCCGAGGGTCTCGGTGACACGGGTGAGCCGGTCGGCGAGGTCGACCGCGGCGGCGGCGTCGAGCCCGTCGATGGCCAGCGCACCGCTCGACGAGGCCGTCGTGACCGTCACCGACGACAGGCCGAACAGGCGCTGCAGGGGGCCGCGGTCGGTGTCGACGGTATGGATGCGCGAGATCGGGGCGATGCGCCACTCGAGCCGCAGCCAGCCCGACAGCGTGTGCACCGCGTCGTCGGTGACCTCCCAGCGGTGCAGCCGGTAGCGGACGCGGGGCACGACGAGCAGGTGGACGACGCCGACGACCAGCGTCAGCACGCCGGTCACCAGCAGTACGTCGGTCACCTCGGGCAAGAAGATCGCGGCGACGGCCTGGGGGACGAGCAGGACGACGATGCCGACGGCCGAGCGCAGCGCCCACCACGAGCGGGCGCGCTCGCTGACGCGGTGCGCCGGGGCACGCAGGAGCTGCGTGCCCGGCTCCGGCGTCGTCACCGCTCCAGTCTGACCGATCCCGACACGGGGGCGCCCTCGCGCGGACCCCGGACCGTGGTGATCGAAGTACCGATACGGACACTGGGTGTCAGCAACGCCACTTCGCTGACACTCACGAATCCGAGGAGCCGAGCTCCGACTTGAGCACCTTGCCGGTGTTGTTGCGCGGGAGCTCGTCGAGGAACTCGACGTCGCGGGGGCTGGCGAAGCGCGCGAGGTTGTTCTTGACGTGGTCGCGCACGGCGTCCGCGTCGACCGACGCGCCCGACTCGAGCACCAGGTAGGCGGCGAGGCGCTGCTCGTCCTCGTCGTCGTCGACGCCGACGACCGCGGCCTCCTTGACGCCCTGCATCTCGGCGAGCAGGTTCTCGACCTCGCCGGCGTGGATGTTCTCGCCGCCCGAGACGATCATGTCGTCGGCGCGCCCGGAGATGAACAGCAGGCCGTGGCGGTCGAAGTGCCCGAGGTCGCCGGTGCCGAGCATGCCGTCGACCTCCTCGGTCTCGCCGCGCCCGCCCGTGTAGCCGGTGAACAGCATCTCGTTGCCCACGAAGATGCGCCCGGTCTCGCCGTTGGCCACCTCGCGGTCGTCGTCGCCGAGGATCTTGACCATGGTGCCGGCCGGCGGACGCCCAGCGGTACCGGGCTCGCTGCGCAGCTCCTCGGGCTTCGCGATCGAGGCCCACGAGACCTCGGTCGAGCCGTAGAGCATGTAGAGCTTGTCGCCGAAGGTGTCGAGGAACTCGGTGACCTTCGCGGGCGGCATCGCCGAGCCGGTGGCGGTGACCGTGGCCAGCGAGGACACGTCGTACTTGGCCTTGACGTCGTCGTCGAGCTCGAGGATGCGCTGGAGCATCACCGGCACCGCGAACATCGACGTGCAGCGGTGGTGGGCGATCGCGGCGAGCGCGTCCTCGGGGTCGAACTTGCGGCGCAGCACCAGCGTCGAGCCCATCAGCGACCCGATCTGGAAGGCCGCGAAGCCCCAGGTGTGGAACAGGGGCGCGGACACCAGGGCCGGTTCCCGGGCGGCCAGGGGGATGCGCGAGAGGATGGCGTTGATCGGTCCGATGCCGCTGATCGAGGGCCGCTCCGCGCCCTTCGGCGTCCCCGTGGTGCCCGAGGTCAGCACGATCGTCTTGCCGATCGGCGGCTTCGAGGGCAGGTCCTGCGACCCGTCGGCGCTGATGAGGCCCTCGAGGGTGTCGTCGCCCCAGCAGCCGCTGCCCTCGGTCCACGCCCAGACGCGCTGGACGTCCGCGGGCACCTCCTCGAGGCGGTCGGCGAGGTCGGCGTCGGCGACGACGGTGGTGATCTCCTGCTCCTCGGCCACGGCCTTCATCTGGGCCGGCGAGAGCCCGGTATTGAGCAGGACGACGTCGGCGCCGAGCTTGGCCGTGGCGAGCATCGTCTCGATGGGGCCGCGGTGGTTGCGGCAGAGCACCGCCACGCGCGAGCCGGGGCCGACCCGGCGGTCGGCGAGCGCGCGCGCCAGCCGGTCGGTGCGCTCGTGGATCTCGCGGAACGTCACCGTGCCGCGGTCGTCGACGATCGCGACGCGGTCCGGGTGGCGCCAGCGCGAGACGACGTAGGCCGTGGTGGGCGTGAAGCCGTACCGGTAGAGCGCCGTGGGGAACATGGCCAGCCGGTGCGGCGGCACCGGGGCGACGACGCCCGCTCCGGTCAGCAGCCGCAGCCCGTTGGCGAGCTCGGTGGGGGTGCCGAACGGGGTCTTCACCAGTGCACTCCAGGGAGAAGTCGGGCCATGGCCTGGGCGCCGCGGGAGAGCGGGCCCGTGTCGAGGATGCGTGCGTCGTCGTGGTCCGAGGACTCACTACCCTCACGTGCTGCCGCCGATTCCGGGAACACCCGGTAGGCGATGTGCATGACGGCGTCCTTCAGACGCGGCGTCAGCGCGGCCGAGACGGCACCGAACGTGCCGAGCAGCGTGCCGACGTGCTTCGGCCGGTCGATCAGCGCGTGCAGCACCTTGTCCGCCGCCTCCTCGGGGGAGTCGGTGGGGAAGGCGTCGTACATGCGGGTCGGGGCGATCATCGGAGTGCGCACCAGCGGCATGTGGACGGTGGTGAACGTGACGCCCTCACCGAGCACCTCGGTGGCCACGATCTCGGCCCAGGCGTCCATCGCGGCCTTGCTGGCGACGTAGGCGGAGAACCGGGGCGGGCCGGTCTGCACCCCGATCGACGAGATGTCGACGATGTGTCCGAAGCGGCGCTCGAGCATGTGGGGGAGCAGCGCGAGGGTCAGCCGGACGGCACCGAAGTAGTTGAGCGCCATCGTGCGCTCGAAGTCGTGGAAGCGCTCGAGCTCGAGGCGCACGCCGCGGCGGATCGAGCGCCCGGCGTTGTTGACCAGCATGTCGATGCCGGTGTCCGGCCCCGCATGGTCGTTGATCATCGCCTTGACCAGCGCGTCCACCGACTCGCCGTCGGTGATGTCGCACGAGTACACCCAGGCCTGGCCGCCGTCGCGCTCGATCTGGGCCCGGACCTCCTCGAGCTCCTCGGTGCGCCGCGCGACCAGCAGCGGCACGCCGCCGGCGCGCGCGACCTTGAACGCGGTCTCGCGGCCGATGCCCGACGACGCGCCGGTGATGACGACGCGGCGGCCCTGCAGCGGCCCGCCCTCGCGGTCGCGGCGGTGGCGGTTGGGGTCGAGGTGCTCGCGCCAGTACGCGACGAGCACGCGCGCGTAGTCGCCGATCTCGGGGAAGTCCACGCCGCTGCCCTCGAGCGCACGGCGGGTCTCGTCGTTGGTGAAGCGCGCGCCGAAGGTCAGGTGGGGGAGCACCTCGGGCGGGATGTCGAGCTCGGCGAGCGCGAGGTCCAGCGCCGCCGCGATCGGCGCGAGCCGCTGGGCGGCGGCGGCACCGCGGCGCACGAGCGCGCCGACCGCGTCGGGCATCGTCGCCTGCAGCTGCGGGGCGCCGAGCGCGTCGGCGAAGGCGTTGTAGACCTCCGAGAGCGGCTGCGGGCGCGGGTGCACGAGGTGGAACGCGCGGTGGTCCAGGCCGGGCTGGTGGAGCAGGTGGACCATCGCGTCGGCCACCACGTCGACCGGGACGACGTTGGTGGCGCCGAGCTCGGGTACGGCGAGGCGCAGCGCTGACATCGAGCCCGCCGACCCGACCCGGCCGAGCAGCGAGATCGCCGTGAGCAGGTAGTAGGGCCCGTCGACCTTGTCCATCTCGCCGGTCTGCGCGTCGCCGACGACCACCGCGGGGCGGTAGACGCGCCACGGCACCGACGACTCCTCGCGGACGATGCGCTCCGCGGCGAACTTGGTCTCGTGGTACGGGTTGCCGAAGGTCTGCCCGACGTCGAGGTCGTCCTCGGTGAAGGTGCCCTCGTACTCGCCGGCCACCGCGACCGACGACACGTGGTGCAGGCAGGAGGCGCCGATCTTGCCCGCGACCTCGACCACCCCGCGCGTGCCGTCGACGTTCGCCGCGCGGTTGGACTCGTCGTCGGCGGTGATGTCGTAGATCGCGCCGAGGTGCAGGACGTGCTCGACGCGGCCGGCCAGCACGTCGATCTCCGCGTCGTGCAGGCCCAGCCGCGGCTGCGTCAGGTCGCCGACGACGGGCACGACCTTCTCGTGGCCCTCGGTGTCGGCCAGGCGCCGCAGGAGCCGGTCCCGCGAGCCCGCACGCACCAGCGCGTACACCGCTTCGCAGTCGTCACGGGCGAGCAACCGGGCGAGGACCTTGCGTCCCAAGAACCCGGTACCGCCGGTCACCAGATACCGCATGGCGGAGGATCGTGGCACAGGCCTCGCCGGGCCGCCACGTCTCGGTTACCGGTCGGTCACCGCTCGGGGTCGGCCATCTCCTCGACGACCTCGTCCGCGTCGTCGCCGACCGCCGCCACCTGGTCGGTGGTCTTCTGCTCGCGGGGCTGCGCCGGGTCGAGGCCCTCGACCATCGCCTGGTCCTCGTCGTACTCGGCGACGTAGCGCTGCTGGATGTCCGCTGCGTCCTCCCGCTGTTCGCTCATGGGCGCGACGGTAGGGCATCGCCGCGAGGCGGGCCGGGTAGGAGGACGGGGTGGCGCCCGACCTCCTGCCCGATGCCGGGTTCCGCGCGCCCATGCTCGCGACGCTGTCGAAGGATCGTCCGCCGGGGGAGGGGTGGGTGTTCGAGCGCAAGCTCGACGGCGTGCGCGTGATCGCGACGCGCGAGCGCGGCGAGGTGCCGCGGCTGTGGTCGCGCAACGAGAAGTCGATGGACGCGAGCTACCCCGAGATCGTCGAGGCGCTCGCCGCGCAGGGCCCGGAGCGGTTCGTGCTCGACGGCGAGATCGTCGCCGCCGACGGCACGTTCTCGAGCCTGCAGGCGCGCATGCACGTCGCGGACGCCGAGCGGGCGCGGCGCACCGGCGTCGTGGTGGAGGCGCACCTGTTCGACCTGCTCGTGCTCGACGACGCCGACGTCACCGCGCTGCCGCAGTCGACGCGGCACCGGATCCTCGACGACGCCGTGGCGTTCGACGCGCCGCTCTACCGGTCGCCGGCGCTGGCGGGTGACCCGTCGGAACTGCTCGCGCAGGCGTGCGCCGACGGCTGGGAGGGGCTGATCGCGAAGCGCTCCGACGCGCCGTACGTGCTCGGCGCGCGCAGCCGGGACTGGCTCAAGCTCAAGTGCGTGCGCGACCAGGAGTTCGTCATCGGCGGCTGGACCGACCCGTCGGGCTCGCGGCGCGGGCTCGGCGCGCTGCTCGTCGGGCACCACGACGGCTCGGGCGCGCTGCGCTACGCGGGCAAGGTGGGCACGGGGTACGACGCGGCGGCGCTGGAGATGCTGCGGGCGCGGCTGGACCCGCTGGCGGTGGCGGAGTCGCCCTTCGCCGACCGGGTGCGGGAGTCCGGCCAGCACTGGGTGCGCCCGGAGCTGGTCTGCGCGGTCGGGTTCAGCGAGTGGACCACCGACGGGCGCCTGCGCCACCCGCGCTACCAGGGGCTGCGCGACGACAAGGACCCCGCGGACGTCGTGCGGGAACAGTGAGCGACCGCAGCGATCTCCGGGACTTCCTGGCGCGGTGGTCGCGGGCGCACGGTGGGATCGAGCCGCGGGGATTCGTGCTCGGGTGGCTGCGGATCGTGCACGTCGTGGCCCGCCCGCTGGCGCGCCGGCGCGTGCCGCCGTGGGTGCTGACGACGGCGTCGGCGATCTGCGGCGTCGCGGTCCCGCTGGCGGTGCTGGCGGGGCGCTGGGGCGCGCTGGCCGGAGCGGTGCTGGCGGTGTGCTGCGCGTTCCTGGACGGCCTCGACGGCGCGGTCGCCGTGCTCACCGACACGGCGTCGGCGTGGGGGCGGGTGCTCGACCCGCTCGTCGACCGCCTCGGCGACGTCGCCTTCCTCGTCGCGCTGGTGCTGGCCGGGGCGCCGGGGTGGCTCGCGGTCGGGGTGGGCGTGCTGACGCTGCTCCAGGAGTCGGTGCGCGCGTCCGCGCACCTGCCCGACGTCGGCGTCGTGAGCGTGTGGGAGCGGCCGTCACGCGTGATCGTGGTGTCGCTGGGCCTGCTCGGGACGGTGGTGAGCCCGGGCCTGCCCGCGGCGACCGTCGCCGTGGGGATCGGCGCCGTCCTCGCCGTCGTCGGTTTCGTCCAGGTCCTCGTGACGGTCCGCCGCCGCCTCCGTACGTGAGCGATCTCTGGGCCTATAGGCCCAAAGATCACTCACGTGCGGGCCGACCCCATGTGAGCGGAATTCGCGGCTACGGCCGCGAATTCCGCTCACGTAGGAGGAGGCGCGCGGTGATCTCGGCGGACAGGGTGACCAGGGGGAGGCCTCCGCCGGGGTGGGACGAGCCGCCGACGAGGTGGAGCCCGGGCACCGGCGAGCGGTTGGCGGGGCGCAGGAACGCGGCCAGCGCGCCGTCGGACGAGGTGCCGTAGATCGACCCGCCGGGGGAGAGCGTCTCGCGCTCCAGGTCGGCGGGGGTGCGGACGACGCAGTGCCGGACCCGGTGGCGCACGTCGACGCCCCGCGCCGCCATGAGGTCCAGGATGCGCTCGCCGTACCGCTGCGCCAGACCCGGCGCGTCCCAGTCGACGCCGCGCCCGGGGTCGTGGCGCGGCGCCGTGACCAGCACGAACCACGTCGCGCTGTGGTCGTCGGGGCGCAGCGCCGGGTCGTCGGGCGCGTGCACGTACACCGTCGGCGCCTCCGCGGGCGTCGAGCCGCGGTACGCGTCGAACTCCGCGTCGTACGCCGCCCGCGACTCGGGGAAGAGCACGCGGTGGTGCGGCGTCGCGGGGTCGCGGCCGCCGAGCGCGAGCAGCAGCACGAACCCCGACGACGAGAGCGTCGTGCGCGCCAGCCGCCACCGCGCCGACGCGCCGACCCCGGGCGGCAGCAGCCCAGGGCGCCCCGCCGTCCCGTAGACGGTCGCCGCGTCCGCGTTGGCGACGACGTCCCCGGCCGGCAGCGACTCGGCGCACACCCGCACCCCGGAGACCCGCCCGCCGGCCACGTCGATCCCCGTGACCCGCGCCCCGGTGCGGATGTCCACGCCCAGCGCGCGGCACCGGTCGGCGACGGCCTCGGCGAGCCGGCGCAGCCCGCCGCGCACGTACCAGGACCCGAACTCCTGCTCCACGTACGGCACGACGGCCAGCGCGGCGGGCGCGCGCCGCGGGTCGGAGCCCGAGTAGGTGGCGTAGCGGTCGAGCAGCATCCCCAGCCGCTCGTCGCGCAGGTACCGCGCGCCGACCCCGCGCAGGCTGCGCCACGGCGCGACCGCGGCCAGGTCGCGCACGCGCAGCGAGAGCCGCGCGAGCCCGGCCGGCGACACCTGCGACTCCAGGAAGTGCTCGTGCGTCGCGTGCCAGACGCGCTCGGCGTGGCGCAGGAACGCCTCCCACTGGGCGCCGGCACCACCGCCGAGGGCGGCCTCGATCGCGTCCGGGATCGCGGCACGATCCCCCGGCACGTCCAGCTCCACCCCGTCGCCGAAGCGGTAGCGCGCGGCGACGTCGAGGCGCTGCAGGTCGAGCACCTCGGACAGCGGGGCGCCGGTGTCGGCGAAGAGCCGCTCGAGCACCGGGGGCATGGTGACCAGCGACGGGCCGGTGTCGAAGCGGAACCCGCCGACATCGACGGTCCCGAGCTTGCCGCCGACGCGCTCGGCCTGCTCCAGCAGTGTCACGCGGCGCCCGCCGGCGGCGAGCCGCGCCGCGGCGGCCAGCCCGCCGAGGCCACCGCCCACGACGACGACGTCCGGGTCGGTCACGCCGCGAGTCGCTGGTCGGGCGCGGCCTCCACGGGGCGCCCGCGCCAGCG
>CADCTH010000521.1 GCA_902805495.1 uncultured Actinomycetospora sp. | reverse complement strand
GGCGCTGCCGGCCCGCACGGCCCGGTCAGCGGCGCGGCGGGCCAGGGCCCGGCGCACCAGCAGCACGAGCAGGACGAGCGCGGCGAGGGCGGCCAGCAGGCCCGGGATCACCAGCAGGACCCCGGCCAGCGCCAGGTACATACCGTCGGCGACCTCGGCCTCCGCGGGGCGCCCGGAGCGCGCGGCCTCGACCAGCGCGGTCATCGACCGGCGGCCCTCCCGCCTGATCGCCCACGCGCCGACGACGGCCGAGAGCACCAGCACTCCGAGCAGGCCCCAGAACCCGACGGCCTGGCCCACCAGGACCAGCACGGTGATCTCGACGGCCAGGTAGACCGCGAGGGCGACGAGGATGCGCACGATTGACCTCCTGAGTGCTCACCCGTCCCAACGCGCAGGACGCCCGGATCGTGCCCGGATCACCTCCGGGTCTATCGGCGCAGCACCGAGATGACGTGGGCGACGTCGCGCCACGGCTCGAGGCGCACGTAGTTGGTCTCGCCCCACTCGAAGGTCTGCCCGCTGACCTCGTCGAACGCCCCGAACCGGTCGTGGCGCTCGAGGCCCAGGGCGGCCATGTCGAGGTGCAGGGTGCCCTCCTCGATGCCGAACGGGTTGAGCGTCACCACGCACAGCACCGTGTCGCCGGTGAGCGGGTCGGTCTTCGAGTACGCCAGCAGCGCCTCGTTGTCGGTGTCGTGGAAGCGCAGCGTGCGCAGCTGGCGCAGCGCCGGGTGGGCCCCGCGCAGCTGGTTGAGCCGCGTGATCCACGGCTCGAGGCTGCGGCCCTCGGCGAGCGCGCCGGCGAAGTCCCGCGGCCGGAGCTGGTACTTCTCCGAGTCGAGGTACTCCTCGCTGCCCGGGCGCACCGCCTGGTGCTCGAACAGCTCGAAGCCCGCGTAGACGCCCCAGCTCGGCGCCAGCGTCGCCGCCAGCGTGGCCCGGATCGCGAACATGCCGGGCCCGCCGGTCTGCAGCGACTCGTGGAGGATGTCCGGGGTGTTGACGAAGCAGTTCGGCCGGCACTCGTCGAGACGGTCGCGGTGCATCTCGAAGAACTCGCGCAGCTCGTCGCGCCCGGTCCGCCACGTGAAGTACGTGTAGGACTGGCTGAAGCCGGCCTTCGCCAGCCCGAACAGCCGCGCCGGGCGCGTGAACGCCTCGGCCAGGAACACCACGCCCGGGTCGCGGCGGTGGACCTCGGCGATCAGCCAGGCCCAGAAGTCCGGCGGCTTGGTGTGCGGGTTGTCCACCCGGAAGATCCGGACGCCGTGCTCCGTCCAGTACAGGACGATGCGCAGGACCTCGGCGTAGATGCCGTCGGGGTCGGTGTCGAAGTTGACCGGGTAGATGTCCTGGTACTTCTTCGGCGGGTTCTCGGCGTAGGCGATCGTCCCGTCGGGGCGAATCGTGAACCACTCCGGGTGCTCGGTGGCCCACGGGTGGTCGGGGGCGCACTGCAGCGCGAGGTCCAGGGCCACCTCGAGACCCAGCTCCTGGGCGTGGGCGACGAAGGCGTCGAAGTCCTCGATCGTGCCCAGGTTCGGGTCGATCGCGTCGTGCCCGCCGGCGGCCGAGCCGATCGCCCACGGCGAGCCGACGTCGTCGGGCCCGGGGGTCAGCGTGTTGTTCGGCCCCTTGCGGTTGACCGTGCCCACCGGGTGGATCGGCGGCAGGTAGGCGACGTCGAAGCCCATGGCCGCCGCGCGGTCCAGCTCGCGGGTCGCGGTGGCGAACGTGCCGTGCACCGCGCGGCCCTCGGCGTCCCACCCGCCCGTCGAGCGGGGGAAGAACTCGTACCAGGAGCCCGCGAGTGCGAGGGACCGCTCCACGAACACGTGGTGGGTCTCGCCCTCGGTGACCAGCTCGCGCACCGGGTGCTCGGTCATCGTCCGGTGCACCGGCTCCGAGAGGGCGCGGCCCAGTCGCTCGGGGAGGTCGCGCTCGTCCGCGCGGAGGTCCTCGGCGGCGCGGGCCAGCGTGCGGGCGAGCTCGAGCACGGGGGGCATCGCGATGCCGCCCGTGCGCTCGGTGCCGGTGTCGGTGTCGTCGGAGGCGGCGGCGGCGCGGGGGGTGTCGCGCAGGCGCTGCTCGACGCCCTCGGCGGCGCGCTCGAGGAGGTGCGCGCCGGTCTCGAGGTCGTTGGACAGCTCGGCGGCGCCCTGGCCCGCGCGCGTCTTGACCTCGACGGCGTGGCGCCACGTCGCCCACGGGTCGCTCCAGGCGTCGACCCGGAAGCTCCAGAGGCCCTCGGCGTCGGGGACGACCTGGCCGGCGAAGCGGTCGGTCAGCGGCCCCGTCGGCACCATCCGGGTGCTGCGCGGCGCCTCGTCCCCGCAGGGGATCACGACGTCGGCGACGTGCGCGTGGCCCGCGGTCGAGCAGCGCTGCCAGACCAGCGTGGCGGCGACGGCGTCGTGGCCCTCGCGCCACACCGTGGCCTCGACGGGCACGACCTCGCCGACCACGGCCTTCGACGGGAACCGCCCGCCCGAGATCTCGGGCGTGACCTCGTCGATCCCGATGCGGCCCTGGGTGACGTGGTGCCGGTCGATCGTGGTCTCGGTGCCCGTCGAGACGGTCGGCGTGGTGCGGGGGCGCTCGGCCGTCGTGGTGGTCGTGGTGGTGGTCGTGGCGGTGGTCGTGGCGGCGTCGATCGCCTCCGCGTCGGTGGCGGGCGCGCCGGCGGGCTCCTCGCCCGGGACGTCCGCCCCGTCCGGGTCGGCGTCGGCGACGTCGCCGGGCGCCCGGCCGGCGGATCGGATGTCCGCGGGGCCGGCGTCGACCGCGGGCACCTCGTCCCGCGCGGTGTCCGGCTCGAGGCTGTGGACGTGGTCGTCGGGGTGCACGGTGATGGGGCCGACGCCCAGCGGGTCGTCGTCGGAGACCGTGCCGTAACGCGGGCCGGCGTCCGAGGTCGCGGAGCCGTGTCCCGAGGACACGGTCGTCGACGGGGGCTCCGTGGAGTCGTCCGTGG
>CADCTH010000520.1 GCA_902805495.1 uncultured Actinomycetospora sp. | reverse complement strand
GCCCCGGCCCGAGGTCCTGCTGACCACCGGGAGGGGTCGCGGTGCCCAGCCCGGACGACGGCCCGTCGTCGTCGCGACCGGGCGCGCGGAGGTCGGGCAGGTCGTCGGGCCAGTGCGGCGCCCCGGCGGCCGCCCGGTCGGCGACGATCGCGGCGAAGGCGGCGTCGACGTCGTCGGGGAGCCCGGGGTGGCCCTGCGGCTCGTGGTCGGCGGGCGTCCCGTCCTGCGAGCTCGCCGTGTCGGGGCGCGCGGACTCGGGACGCGTGGGGTCGGGGCGGATCTCGTCCGGGTCGGGCGGCGTCATGCGTGGATCCCTGGGGTGCGGGCGGCGGGTCCGGCGGTGCGGGCGGCGTGCACGCGGCGGACGAACGCCACGCTGTCGTCGAAGATCAGGGGGGCGTCGTTGTCGAGCGTCGCGACGTGGTGGCTGTCGAGGAGCGGCACGTCGGTGAGGTCGTGCGTCCCGAGCTCGAGACGCACGATCTCGCTGCTCAGCGGCTCGACCACGTGGTCGCTGGGGGAGTGGAACAGCAGGACCGGGCAGCGCACCCGGTCGAGGTCGGCGCGCACGAGCCGCCAGAGCTGCGTCAGCGAGACCGCGGCGCGGGTGGGCAACCGGTCGTACGCCAGCTCGGTGACCCCGGGCTTCTTGATGTCGTTGGCCACGCCCGGCACCCACGGCACCAGCCACTGGATGTAGGGCGCGAACGCGGCGTCGCGGCGCAGCGTCGTCACCGACGGGTTGACCAGCGCGATGCCCGCGATGTCGTCCCCGCGCTCCTGGGCGAGGCGCAGCGTGAGCGTGCCGCCCATCGACTGCCCGAAGACGAACACCGAGCGGTACTCCGCCCGCAGCTCGTCGACCGCGCGCTCCACCGTCGCGTACCAGTCGGGCCAGCGGGTGCGGCTGAGGTCCTGCCACCGGGTGCCGTGCCCGGGCAGCCGCGGCCCGCGCACGCCGATGCCCTGGGCGGCGAGGTGCTCGCCCCACGCCCGCACGCTCTGCGGCGTGCCCGTGAGCCCGTGGCTGACCACGACGCCGATCTCCCGGGACCCGTCGCCGGGATCGGCGGCGAACGGCTCGGCGCCGGGCATGACGGGCACGGGGTCCTCCGGACGGCGCGTCGCACCTCGAGCGAGGGCGAGGGGGCGGGGAGCGGTGAGGGAACCCCATCGTGGCATGTCCCACACGGTCGGGTCACGTCGCGGGGGGCCCGACGCGCCGGGCGGTCCGCGCGCTGGTCCGGACGGGCGCGCGGGTCCCGGAACGGGTCAAGGGGCGGGTGCTCGAGCGGTGTGCGCCACGCCCCCCGACGCCTACCCTGCTCCCGGCGGCGGAGCACGACCTCGGGGCGGGAGCGCGGTGCTGTACTGGGTGATGAAGTACGTCCTGCTGGGACCCCTCATGCGGCTGGCGTTCCGGCCGCGGGTCGAGGGCGCGCAGCACCTGCCGCGTCGCGGGGCGGCGCTGGTCGCCTCCAACCACCTCGCCGTGATCGACTCGTTCGTCCTGCCGTTGATGGTGCCGCGGCGCATGGCCTTCCCGGCCAAGTCGGAGTACTTCACCCAGCCCGGACCCCTGGGCGCGCTCAAGCGGTGGTTCTTCACCGGCATGGGCCAGGTGCCCATCGAGCGAGGCAACGGCCGGGCGGCGCGCGCGGCGCTCGACACCGCGCTCGGCGTGCTGCGCGAGGGCCGGCTCTTCGGCATCTACCCCGAGGGCACGCGCTCGCCCGACGGGCGGCTCTACAAGGGCCGCACCGGTGTCGCGCGGATGGCGCTCGAGGCGGGCGTGCCCGTCGTCCCGGTCGCCATGATCGGCACCGACCGGGCGAACCCCGTCGGGTCCCGGTACTGGCGCCCGGTGCGGATCGGGATCCGGATCGGCGAGCCGCTGGACTTCTCCCGCTACCACGGCATCACCGACGACCGGCAGGTCGAGCGGGCGATGACCGACGAGATCATGGACGCGGTGCGGGTGCTCTCGGAGCAGGAGTACGTGGACGTCTACGCCAGCACGGCCAAGAAGGAGCAGGAGGCCCCGGAGGCGGCCTGACCCGCGGTGCCGCGACAATGCCCGTCGTGGCCCGGTACTTCTACGACTGCGAGTTCATCGAGGACGGGACCACCATCGAGCTGGTCTCGGTGGGCGTGGTCGACGAGCAGGGCCGCGAGTTCTACGCGATCTCCCGGCAGTTCGACCCGATGCGCGCCGGCCCGTGGGTGCGCCGCAACGTCCTCGACAAGCTGCCCCCGATGTCGGACCCGGCGTGGCGCAGCCGGCTCGCGATCCGCGAGGCGTTCCTGGAGTTCGTCACCGCGGGCGAGGGCCCGGTCGAGCTGTGGGCCTGGTACGCCGCGTACGACCACGTCGCGATCGCCCAGCTCTGGGGCGCGATGCCGGAGCTGCCGCGCGCCCTGCCGCGCTTCACCCACGACCTGCGCCAGCGGTGGGAGGACGTCGGCCGCCCCGACCTGCCGCCGCCCCCGGACTACGCCCACGACGCGCTGGCCGACGCGCGCCACAACCTCGCCCGCTGGGCCGTCATCGACGACCGGTGGCGCCGGCTGCACGAGGGCGAGCGGGTCGCCGGGGCCTGAAGCACGGGCGCGGTCGCCGGACGTCGCGGGGAACACGTCCGGGGCCGCGGGGCCACGGTTAGGCTCGCGGGTGTGTGGTCCGTCGACCTGCCCGTGGATGCCCTGCCCGGCCTGCCCCCGCTGCCGGGCCACCTGCGCGAGCGCCTGGACGCGGCGCTCGCGCGCAAGGCGGTGCAGCAACCGGACTGGCCCGACCCGGACGCCGTCGCCGACGTGCGCAAGGTCCTCGAGCACGTGCCGCCGATCACCGTGCCCGCCGAGGTCGACCGGCTGCAGGCGCTGCTCGCCGCGGTCGCGCGCGGGGAGGCGTTCCTGCTCCAGGGCGGCGACTGCGCCGAGACCTTCGCCGACAACACCGAGCCCCACCTGCGCGGCAACATCCGCACGCTGCTGCAGATGGCGGTGGTGCTGACCTACGGCGCGTCGATGCCCGTGGTCAAGATCGGGCGCATCGCGGGGCAGTACGCCAAGCCCCGCTCGTCGCCCACCGACGCCCTGGGGCTGCCGAGCTACCGCGGCGACATGGTCAACTCGCTCGCCGCGCACGCCGAGCGCCGCATCCCCGACCCGGGCCGCATGATCCGCGCCTACGCCAACGCCGGCGCGGCGATGAACCTCGTCCGGGCGCTGACCTCCGGCGGTATGGCCGACCTGCACGAGGTCCACGACTGGAACCGCGAGTTCGTGCGCACGTCCGCCGCGGGCGAGCGGTACGAGGCCGTCGCGGCGGAGATCGACCGGGCGCTGCGGTTCATGAACGCCGCCGGCGTGACCGACCACTCGCTGCGCGGCACCGAGATCTTCGCCAGCCACGAGGCGCTGGTGCTCGACTACGAGCGGGCGCTGCTGCGGCTGGACTCGCGGGTGGAGGCGACGAGCACCGAGGACACCCGGCTGTTCTCGCTCGGCGCGCACTTCCTGTGGATCGGCGAGCGCACCCGCGACCTCGACGGCGCCCACATCGCCTTCGCGGAGCTGCTGGCCAACCCGATCGGCCTCAAGATCGGCCCGGGCACCACGCCCGAGCAGGCCGTCGAGTACGTCGAGCGCCTCGACCCCCACAAGCAGCCGGGTCGGCTGACATTGATCTCCCGGATGGGCGCGGGCAAGGTCCGCGACGTGCTGCCCGGCATCGTCGAGAAGGTCACGGCGTCGGGGCACCAGGTCATCTGGCAGTGCGACCCCATGCACGGCAACACCGTCGAGGCCACCACCGGCTACAAGACGCGGCACTTCGACCAGGTGGTCGACGAGGTCCAGGGCTTCTTCGAGGTCCACCAGCGCCTCGGCACCCACCCGGGCGGCATCCACGTCGAGCTCACCGGCGAGGACGTCACCGAGTGCCTCGGCGGCGCCCAGGACATCTCCGACACCGACCTCGCGGGCCGGTACGAGACGGCCTGCGACCCGCGCCTGAACACCCAGCAGTCCCTCGAGCTCGCGTTCCTCGTCGCGGAGATGCTGCGGGGGTAGGGAGCCACGCCGGTGTCAGCGAAGTGGCGTCGCTGACGTTGAGTGTCCGTATCGGTACTTCGATCACCGGCGCGGCGGGATCTAGCCGGGCAGGCCCAGGCCCCAGCCGGCGGCGCCCGCGGCCATGGTCGCGACGCCGATCAGCACCAGCCAGGCGCTGAGCAGGCGTCGCGAGCGGGCCCGGGCGCGCCGGCGCTCGATGCTCGCGATCGCCACGTCGACGTCGTCCACCGGGGCGTCGGGGCTCCGGCGCCCGGCGGGGACGGACTCGTCCTCGTCCTCGTCCTCCTGCGGGTCGACGTCCCAGTCGTGGTCGTACCGATCGTCGTCCCAGCGGTCGTCGAGGTCGTCGTCGTCCTGCTCGTCGTCCCACGCCGCCCCGCCCCGGGGCGACCGGTCGCCCGGACCGGTGTCGAGGTCCAGCAGCCGCGTGCCCCGCAGCGGCCGGGACTCGCCCCTCCCGGCCCGTCGGCGCGGCGGCGGCACCGGGTGGAAGGGCAGGTCGGCGTCGATGCGCACACCGCGCGCGGCGGCCAGGAAGGCGCGGGCGTCCGCGAGCCTCTCCTCGGGATCGCGGCGGGTGGCGGCGAGCACCAGCCGGTCCAGGGCCCGCGGGACGCCGCCGACCAGCGTCGACGGCGGCGGCACGTCGTGGTGCACGTGGCGCCGGGCGACCGTGACCGCGTCGTCGCCGCCGGGCGGCGGCGCGCCCGTGAGCAGCTCGAACAGCACGATCCCCGCGGCGTAGAGGTCGCTGCGCGCGTCCGCCCGGCCCTCGGTGACCTGCTCGGGCGCGAGGTAGGCGACGGTGCCGAGCACCATCTCGCCGCTGCTCTCGGGGTCGTCCGAGCTGTCCGAGCCGTCGGTCTCCCACGCGGCGGCGACCAGGCCGAAGTCGGCGACCTTCACCGACCCGTCGCTCCCCACGAGCACGTTCTCGGGCTTGACGTCGCGGTGCACGAGGCCGCGGTCGTGGGCGACCTGCAGCGCGGTGACCACCTGCTCGGCAACCGTCAGCGCGGTCGCCGGGTGCAGGCGCCCCTCGTCGCGCAGGACGTCGCGCAGCGTGCCGCCCTCGACGAGCTCGAGGACGAGGAAGACGGTGCCGTCCGGGTCGCGCCCCTGGTCGTGGACGGCGACGACCCCGGGGTGCGCGAGGCGGGCCGCGGCTCGCGCCTCCCGCTCGAAGCGCCGCACGAACGCCGGGTCGCGGGCGAGCGTGGTGTCGAGCACCTTGATCGCCACGGGGCGGTCCAGGCGCAGGTCCGAGCCGCGGTACACCAGGGACATCCCGCCGCGCGCCAGCAGCCCGTCCACCCGGTAGCGCCCCTCCAGCACCGTCCCCGCGGGGTGGGCGGTCGGCGCGGCCATGCGCCCGATGCTACGAGGACCGGCGTGACCTGCGGGGATTCCCGCACCCGACGCGCGGCGCCCCGGTCGGGTGAGGGTCCTACGCTGCTCCGCGTGACGACCTGGCTCCTCCTGCCCGGCGCCGGCGGGGCCGCCTGGTACTGGCACCGGGTGGCGGAGATCCTCGCCGCCCGCGGCGACGAGGCGATCGCCGTCGACCTGCCCGCGGACGACCCGTCGGCCGGGATCCCGCGCTACGTCGAGGTCGCCCTCGCCGCGCGGGCGACCGTCCCGACGCGGTCATCGTGGGCCAGTCGCTGGGCGGGTTCACGGCGGTGGAGGTCGCGCGCCGCATCCCCGTGCAGCGGTTGGTGCTGGTCAACGCCATGATCCCGGCGGTCGGCGAGACCCCGGGCCAGTGGTGGACGGACTCGGGACACCAGCAGGCCAAGGAGGCCGCCGTCCGGGCCGCGGGCCGGGAGGACGCCGGGTTCGACCCCGAGTACGAGTTCCTCCACGACGTGCCGCCCGAGGTCCTCGCGACGGGCGCCGAGCACCAGCGCGAGCAGTCCGACGGCCCGTTCGCCGACGGCTGGTCGCTGCCCGCGTGGCCCGACGTGCCCGTGACGGTCGTGGTGGGCCGCGACGACCGCTTCTTCCCCGCCGACTTCCAGGTGCGCCTCGCCCGCGAGCGCGCCGGCGTCGAGCCGGTCGTCCTGCCCGGTGGCCACCTCCTCGCGCTCGCGCGGCCCGACGTCCTGGTGCAGGAGGGGCTGGACGTGCCCGGAGGGACCGCCTCCTCTGGCACAGTGGCCCCGTGACCGAGTCAGGTATCGCGGCGGTCGTGGGCCACGACGTCGAGGTCGTCTCGCTCGCCCAGGTCGCCGAGCGCCTCGGCGTGCCCCGCACGCGCATCAGCCAGATGATCAAGCAGGGGCAGCTCCTGGGCGTGCGCGAGGGCGAACGATGGAGCGTGCCCGCCGCCTTCCTCACCGACGACGGGGTGGTCAAGGGCCTCCCCGGCACCATCCAGGTGCTGCGCGACGGCGGCTACAGCGACGCGGAGATCCTGCGCTGGCTCTTCGCGCACGACGAGTCGCTGCCCGGCGCCCCGATCGACGCGCTGCGCTCCGACCGGGGTCGCGAGGTCAAGCGCCGCGCCCAGGCGATGGCCTTCTGAGCACACCCCGCGCCGCGTCGCCCAGCACGCCGTGCGTGCGCAGGGCCGCGAGCAGCCGCGCCGTGCCCCGCGGGCCGAGCCGGGCCAGCAGGGCGGCGGCCATCGCCGGGCCGGTCCAGGCCCGGACGCGGTCGTCGCCGTCGGTGGGCACGACCTCCAGCAGGGTCGGCGCGTCCCCGGCCACGCCCGCGTCGGCGCACCAGCCGACGACGCGGTAGTCGCCCAGCGGCAGCACCTCGACGTCGGCGCCCACCGTGGCCCCGACCGTCGCGCCCACCGCGCGGCAGCGCGCGCAGGCGGCGTCGACGGCGAGG
>CADCTH010000519.1 GCA_902805495.1 uncultured Actinomycetospora sp. | reverse complement strand
TTCGTCTTCCCCGTGCTCATGGGCCTCGACCCGAACCTCGCGATCCTGCTCTCGGGCCTCGCCACGATGCTGTTCCTGCTGATGACGCGGGGCCGCGTGCCGAGCTACCTCGGCACGAGCGCGTCGTTCGTCGGGGTGGTGGCGGCGGTGCGCGCGGACGGCGGCACCAGTGCGGAGGTCACGGGAGCGATCGCGGTGTGCGGCGTCGTCGTCGCGCTGGTGGGGCTGGCGGTGCACATCGGCGGGGCGCGCACCGTGTCGGCGGTGCTGCCGCCGGTGGTCACGGGCGCCGTGGTGCTGCTCATCGGCTTCAACCTCGCCCCGGTCGTGGCCGGCACGTACTGGCCGCAGGACGAGGCCGTCGCGCTGATCACCATGCTCGTCGTCATGGTCACCGCCGTCGCCGGGCGCGGGATGCTCGGACGGCTCGGGGTGCTCGTCGGCCTCGTCGTCGGCTTCGGCCTGTCCCTGCTGCTCGACGCGGTGCTCGGGCCGATCACCGCGCCCGACGCGTCCGGCGTCGTCTCCACGCACCTGCGCGTCGACCTGTCCGGCGTGGCCGACGCGCCGTGGATCGGGCTGCCGCTGGGCACCCCCGAGGCGCCCGGCCTGCACCTGCCCGCGTTCAGCGCCTCGGCGATCCTGCTGGTCGTGCCCGTGGCGATCGCGCTGATCGCCGAGAACACCGGCCACGTCAAGGCCGTCGCGAGCATGACCCGCGACGATCTCGACCCCTACCTCGGGCGCGCGCTGGCCGCCGACGGCATCGCGACCGCCGTCGCCGGCGGCGTCGGGGGCTCGCCGACCACCACGTACGCCGAGAACATCGGCGTGATGGCCGCGACCCGCGTCTACTCGACCGCGGCGTACTGGGTGGCGGCACTCGTCGCGGTCGCGATCGGCTTCTGCCCCAAGTTCGGCGCGGTGGTCGCGGCGACGCCGGGCGGGGTGCTCGGGGGCATCACGGTGGTGCTCTACGGGATGATCGGCCTGCTCGGGGCCCGGATCTGGGTGGAGAACCGCGTCGACTTCTCCCGCCCCGAGGTCCTCGTGCCGCTCGCCGCCGGGATCGTCATCGGCATCGGCGACGTCGCCCTGTCCGCGGGCGGCGGGTCGCTCTCGGGCATAGCGCTGGGGACGATCGTGGTGATCCTCGGCTACCACCTGCTGCGGCGCCTGGCGCCGGTGCCCGTCCACCACGAGACACGGGACGAGGAGCGCGACCGGGACGACGAGCCGTCGTCCTGAGTCAGGCCCCGTCGGCCGTGTCCAGCGTGACGACGACCTTGCCCAGGGTGTGGCCGTCCTCCACCCGCGCCAGCGCCTCGCCCACCCTCGCGAACGGGAGCGCGGTGCGGACGAACGGGTCGAGGTCGCCCGACGCGACCAGCGCCGCGAGCGCGTCGAGCACGCGGGTGCTGCGGTCGCGGGGGACGTCGCGGCCGCCCAGCTCGGCGACCAGGGGCTTGTCGGCGACGGAGAACAGGCGCGCGGGGTCGGTCAGCGGGGCCACGGCGCGCAGCGCGTCGCCCCCGACCAGGTCGAACACCCCGTCGACGCCGTGCGGGGCCGCGGCGCGGACGTGGTCGGCGACCTGCGGGTGGCCCCCGACCACGGCGGTGGCGCCCAGCTCGGCCAGCAGGTCCTGCTTGCCCTCGGACGCGGTGCCCACGACGTGCAGACCGCGGGCGCGGGCGAGCTGGACGGTCGGGATGCCGACCCCGCCACCCGCACCGTTGACGAGCAGCGTCGCGCCGGCGGGCAGCGCCAGCGCGTCCAGGGCGTCGTGGGCGGTGCCGGCGGCGACGGGGAGCGCGGACGCGTCGGACGCCGACACCCCCTCCGGGCGGCGCGCGGCGAACGACGCCGTGACCAGGGCCTGCTCGGCCCAGCCGCCGACCATCCCCGGGCAGCCGCCGAAGACCTCGTCGCCGGGGGAGAAGCCCGTGACGCCGTCGCCGACCTCGACCACGGTGCCCGCGACCTCCCGGCCCAGCACCGCCGGCCCGACCGTCCCGTACTCGCCGTTGCGCAGCCGCCAGTCGCCCGGGTTGACGCCGGCGGCCCGCACCCGCACCAGCAGCTGGTCGGGCCCGGGCTCGGGCACCGGGACGTCGAGGAACGCCTGCCGGTCGGGACCGCCGGCCTCGAGGAACCCGTACGCGCGCACCCCGCCTTCCTACCCCTGCACGGTTGCCGGGCCGTCTGCGACGGGCACCCGCGGGCCATGACGTCCAGTACCGGATACGACGACCTCTGGGCCGAGTTCCACCGCGTGGTGAACATGGACTCCCGCGAGCTGGAGCGCTGGCTGCTCACGGAGGAGGCGACCGAGGACGCGGACTTCGTCCCCGGCGAGCAGATGCCCCCGACGGGCAAGGACGTGCTCGCCATCCTCGGCAAGCGCAAGGTCGACCTCGACGACCACGACATCGAGGTCATGGAGCGGGTGGTCGAGATCGTGCACCGCGAGCGCGGCGAGGACCTCGAGCCCGACGCCGGTGACTCCGCGCAGTGGCGGCGCTTCCTCATGTGCCTGGGCCACGACCCGTTGCGGCCCGCGGGCGACGTGCGGACCGACCGCTAACGGGTCCGGCGCACCGCCGTGACGACCGCCGTCGCGGCGGCGCCGGCGAGGGCGAGCCCGGCGAGGGCGAGGAGGTACGCCGCGAGCCACACGTGCTTGAACACCTCGAAGTAGCCGTCCCCCAGGACGGCCACCACGACGAGGGCGAGCGCGGTGGCCGCGGCGAGCGCCGCCGCGAGCGACCAGCGTCCCGCCCGGCCCTGCCACCGCGCCGTCGCCGCGGCCACGAGCGCCACCACGACCAGCGCGGACGGGATCCAGGGCGGGCGGCTCGTGGCGTCGAGGACCCGGGCGAGGTCGGGCTGGCGCGCTCCGGACCACCCGGGGTCGCCCGACGGCGACGCGAGCCGCGACGGCGACGCCGGGCCGGAGTCGAGATACGGGAGGTCGGCGCGCGTCGTCGCCTGCAGGCCCACCCCGACCGCGCGCAGGGCGGCGCCCGGGTGCGCGGCGAGCAGGGCCAGCGTGGCCGACCGCGTCTCGGCGGGCCGCGCGACGACCGCGTCCTCCCACCACGCGACGCCGTCGGGACGCGG
>CADCTH010000518.1 GCA_902805495.1 uncultured Actinomycetospora sp. | reverse complement strand
CGGTGCGCCGCCGGCCGTGGGCGCCAGCGCTGCGCACCCTCGCCGCGGCGCAGCTGCCCCGCCTGCCCGAGCGTCGCGTGCGCCGGGACGACGCCGCCTGGGTCGCCGAGTTCCTGCGACGCGGTGCGGGCGCGGGCTGGGCGGCGGCGCCGGAGTTCGCCGAGGTCGCCGACCGCCACCGCGCCGCGATGCTCGCGCCCCGCGTGTCCCACACCGCGGTGGAGGGCTTCCGCTGGAGCGTGCGGTCGCAGTTCCGTCCCGACGGGGCGCGCTACGCCGCGGCCGTCGACCGGCGGATCACCGTGCCCGTGCTGCAGGTCCACGGCGCCGACGACCCGTGGATCCCCGACCGCGTCGCCCGCGCCTCGGCCCGTTGGTGCGACGCGGGGCACGTGCACCGCACGCTCGGCGGCGTCGGGCACTTCCCGCACCAGGAGGCGCCGCAGCACGTGACCGACGCGCTGCTGGACTTCCTCGACCGGTGATCGTGGGGGCTTTCCTGACGTTGAACGCCAGCGTGGCCCCCACGCTGGCACACCCCGTGCGCCAGACCCGCCCCCGGAAGGGTCAGGCGGCGCAGGACCCCGTGCTCACGCGGCCGGTGGCGCCCGGGGAGGCGTCGAGGGCCGGGCGGACCTGGTCGGCGGTGAGGACGAAGCCCGTGTCGCCCTGGTCGACCGCCGCGCCGAAGACCACGCCGATGACGCGGCCCTGCGGGTCGACCAGCGGGCCGCCCGAGTTCCCCGACCGGACCTGCCCGCGGATCGTGTAGACGTCGCGGGTGACGGTCTCGCTCTCGTAGATGTTCGGTCCGCGCAGCTGGATGCGCTGGCGCACCTTCGCCGGCGACGACGAGAACGGCCCGTCGAGGGGGTAGCCCAGCGCCACGGCGTTGTCGCCGGTCTCGGCGCCGGAGAAGTCGAACGGCAGCGACTCGGCGTCCAGCCCGGGCACCGCGAGCACGGCGACGTCGACCTCGTCGTCGTGGTCGACGACGCGCGCGGGGCGGGTGCGGCTGTCGCCGTCGGAGGTCGGGACCTCGACCGACACCTCGTCGGTGCCCGCGACGACGTGCGCGTTGGTCATCACGCGGTCCTCGCCGACGACGAAGCCGGTGCCCTCGAGTGCGCGCTGGCACGACGGCGCGCGGCCCCGGACCTTGAGCACGCTCGCGCGCGCCTGCTGCACCACCGGGTCCTCGACGAGCGCCTGCTCGGGCGGGGGCACCTCGGCGATGGGCGTCGACGAGAAGGGGCTCAGGACGTCGGGGAAGCCCGAGGCGTCGAACAGCGCGCGCAGCTCGTTGGGCAGCTGGCGCAGCGGGTCGGGCATGACGGCGTCGACGCCCCCGAGCACGCGGGAGTCCTTCAGCGAGGACGCCAGAGCGGTCTGCGACGAGCCGGCCAGCGGGAGCGCGATCAGCCAGGCGACGATCAGCGCGGTGATGGCCTGGAGCACCGAGCCGAACGCCGAGTCGACCGTGCGCACGGCGGGCAGGCGCATCCGGTCGCGCAGCGCCCGCCCGAGGTACACCCCGAGGGTCTCGCCCAGCGCCACCAGCGCGACGACGACCAGGACGCTGACCACGATCCGCGAGGTCGTGCCCTCGAACCCGTCCACCAGCGCCGGCGCGATCTTCAGCCCCAGCAGCGCCCCACCGAGCACGCCGAGGAAGCTCAGCGCCGCGACGGCGAGCCCGTGGCGCCAGCCCGAGATGCCCGCGGCGAGCGCGAGCAGCACGACGACGACGTCGACCCAGCTCACCGGACCGGACCTCCTTCGGCGGCCGCGTCGGGCCGTCTCGGCGCGGGATGCGCAGTGCTGGCAGTGTTCCCTGCACTCAGGTCGTGCCGCTGCGCCCACGCCTCGTCGAGGTCACGCACGTCGGAACCGTCCCAGGGTCTCGCCCACCCGCCCAGGGTGAGCATCCAGTCCACCAAACCCGCCGTGAAGCCCCAGACGAGCAGTCCCCCTGCGGCGAACGCGGGACCCGTGTAGCCGGCGGGCCCCGTGACGCGGAACCGCGTCGCCGGATCGACCAGCGTCGCGACCGGCACGCGCACGACCGCGGCCGTCTCGCCGGGGTCGACGACGCGCACCGGGACGGGGCGGGCCCAGTACGCGAGCACCGGTGTCACGGCGAAGCCGGTCACCGGGATGGTCAGCGGCGGCAGGGTCAGCAGCGGCACCACGCCGTCGGGGTCGAGCCCGGTCTCCTCGCGGGCCTCGCGCAGCGCGGCGGCGACCGGGCCGGCGTCCTCGGGGTCGATCGCGCCACCGGGGAACGCCGCCTGCCCGGCGTGCGAGCGCATGTCGGGCGCACGCTCGGTGAGCAGGATCTCCGGGCCCTCGTCGGCCTCGGCGAACAGCATGAGCACCGCCGCCCGCCGCCCGTTGCCGGGACCGGTCACCCGGCGGCGGAACGGCACGTCGTCGGGCCCGAGGCGCCGGCAGGCGTCGACGAGCGGTACGAGCCACTCCGGCGCGGCGTCCGGGTGGCAGGAGTCGCGGTCGTCCTGGTCGCCCCGGTCGCGGGCGCTCACCGGGCACCGTCCCGGGCCGCGTCCACCGCGGCGCGCACCTGCTCGGGCGTGCGCAGCACCTGCGGCGGGATGTCGACGACGCTGCCGTCGGCGCGCACGAGCACGCTCGCGGGCAGGATCGGCGGGGCGCCCACCCGCGGGCCGAGGACCTGCGCGGGGTCGCTCACCGAGGGGTAACGGGCCCCCAGGCTCTCCAGCAGCGCGAGCGCGGTGCTCGCGCGGTCGCCGGCGTCGACGCCCAGCACCGCGACGGCCCCGGGCTGCGCGGTGTAGGCCTCGAGCGCGGGGATCTCGTCGCGGCACGGCCCGCACCACGACGCCCACAGGTTGACCAGCGTGTCCCGCCCGGCCAGCGCGGCCCCGAGGTCGACCGGGCCCGGCGCGCCCAGGCACTCCAGCGT
>CADCTH010000517.1 GCA_902805495.1 uncultured Actinomycetospora sp. | reverse complement strand
TCGGCGTCGCCAAGTGCATCACCGACTCCGGCGGCTACATGTGCCCGAGCTACCGCGTCACCGGCGAGGAGCAGCACTCCACCCGCGGGCGGGCGCGGCGCCAGCGCCGGGATGTCGCGCTGCGGGGCGATGCCGCCGAGACGCTGCGCGAGCGCGGCGGCGGCCGGGCGGCGGGCCAGCGCGTTGGCCAGCCGCGGCAGCCCGGGCACGGCGGTCGCGAGGCGCAGCCAGCGCGGCAGGTACCCCATCGACCAGTGGCTGCGGGGTCGCTCACGGGCGCGCCCCGCGTAGTGCTGGGAGAGGAACTCGGCCTTGTACGTGGCCATGTCCACGCCCACCGGGCAGTCGCGCTGGCAGGCCTTGCAGCTCAGGCACAGGTCCAGCGCGTCGCGGACCTCGGTGGAGCGCCAGCCGTCGGGCACGAGCTGCCCGGAGGCCATCTCGAAGAGCAGGCGTGCGCGTCCGCGGGTGGAGTGCATCTCCTCGCCGGTGACGCGGTAGCTCGGGCACATGTAGCCGCCGGAGTCGGTGATGCACTTGGCGACGCCGATGCAGCGGCGGGTGGCGCGGGTGAAGCTGCCGCGGTCGTCGGTGTAGTGCAGCTCGGTGCTCGGGCCGATCGTGGGCACGCCGACGAACACCTTGAGGTCGTCGTCCATCTTCTTCGGATCCACGACCCGGCCCGGGTTCATGCGCCCCTCGGGGTCCCACACCGCCTTGAACGCGCCGAACGCGTCGATCAGCGCGGGGGTGTAGGTGCGCGACAGCAGCTCGGCGCGCGCCTGGCCGTCGCCGTGCTCACCCGAGACCGAGCCGCCGTGCTCGGCGACGAGGTCGGCGGCGTCGAGCAGGAACGAGCGGAAGTTCGCGAGGCCGGGGCGGGTGAGCAGGTCGAAGTCGATGCGGACGTGCAGGCAGCCGTCGCCGAAGTGCCCGTAGTACGCCCCCTGCCGCCCGTGGCGGGCGAGCAGCGCGTCGAACTCGCGCAGGTAGGAGCCCAGCGTCGCCGGCGGGACCGCGGCGTCCTCCCAGCCGGGCCACGCCTCCCCGCCGTCGGGGGAGCGGGTGACGATGCCCGACCCGTCCTCGCGGATCTTCCACAGCGCGCGCATCGCCCGGGCCTCCGAGACGACCTTCACGCTCGCCCCGTAGCGCGCCATCTCGCGGCCGATGGCCTCGGCCTTCGCCGTCGCCTCGGCCTTGTCGGCGCCGCCGGTCTCGACGTAGAGCCAGCCCTTGCCCTCCGGCAGCGCCTCGTGGGTGCGGTCGTCGGGGCGGCTCGCGCGCAGGGCGCCGATGACGCCGACGTCGACGCCCTCGATGGTCAGCGGCGCGTGCTCGCGGATCGGCAGGACGTGGTCGGCGGCGACGTAGGCGTCGGGGAAGCCGAGCACGCACAGCGCCCGCGCCGCCGGGGCCTCGACGAGCTCGACGGTCGCCTCCATGAACGTCGCGCACGTGCCCTCGGTGCCGACGAGGGCGCGGGCGAGGTCGAAGGACCGGTCGTCGAGCAGCTGGTCAAGGTTGTAGCCGCTGACCCGCCGCGTGAGGCCCTCGACGACGAGCTCGTCGCGCACGATGCGCTCGGTGCGGTCGCGGAGCTGCGCGAGCTCGCGGTAGACCGCGCCCTCGCGCCCGGGCCGCTGCTGCGCGGCGCGCAGGTCGGTGGTGCGGCCCACCGCCATCCGCGTACCGTCGGCCAGCAGGACGTCGAGCTCGCGGACGTTGTCGACGGTCTTGCCCCACGCCACGGAGTGCGACCCGCAGGCGTTGTTGCCGATCATCCCGCCGAGCGTGCAGCGGTTGTGCGTCGACGGGTCCGGGCCGAACGTCAGCCCGTACGGGCGCGCGGCCTCGCGGAGGTCGTCGAGGACGACGCCGGGCTGGACCCGGGCGGTGCGGGCGTCGGGGTCGATCTCGAGCACGCGGTCGAGGTGGCGCGAGAAGTCGATGACCACGGCCTCGTTGACCGACTGGCCGCCGATGCTCGTGCTCGCCCCCCGGGGCAGCAGGGGCACGCCGTGGCGGCGCGCCACGTCGACGGTGGCCTCGACGTCGTCGAGGTCGACGGGCTGCACCACGCCGATGGGGACGTGGCGGTAGTTCGACGCGTCCGCCGACCACATCGCCCGGCTCGCGGTGTCGAAGCGCACCCGGCCGCGCACCGACGACCGCAGTTCCTCGGCGAGGTGGGACGCGGCGGACGGACGGCGCATCGTGGTCATCGTGCTCCAGTCTGCGCCGGTCGGTCGGGGTCCGCTGCGCGGAGGTCGGTGACGTGCGTGCGCGCCGCCCGGTCGAGCAGGCCCGTCCGGGCGTCCGGGGCGTCGAGGAGCACGAGGTCGGCGCGCGCGCCGGGGACGACGTCGTGCGCGGGGTCGCCGAGCAGGGCCGCCGCGTCGCGGGTGGTGAGGTCGAGCAGGGTGTCGAGGTCGACGCCCTGCATGTGCCCGAGCATCAGCGCCGTGTCGAACGGGTCGACGGTGCCGAACGGGGTGAAGGCGTTGCGCACGTTGTTCGACGAGCACGCGACGCGGACGCCGGCGTCGCGCAGCTCGCGCACCGGGGCCGAGGCGCCGACGAGGTAGAGGTCGGTGGGCGGGAGCACGACGACGCCGACCCCGGCCTCGGCGAGGGCGTCGGCGGTGCGCCGGCGCCGGTCGGGGTCGAGGGCGGCGAGCGTGGTGACGTGGCCGAGCACGACGTGCCCCTGGAGCCCGGCGGCGCGCGTCGTGGTGGCGATCTCGGCGGCGAGGTCGTGGCGCGGGTCGTCGGGGCCGGCGGCGAAGTCGGCGTGGACGTCCACCGGCACGCCGAACTGCTGGGCGAGGTCGAGGACGTCGCGGACGTGGCCGCGGCAGGCGTCGACGTCGTCCTCGGCGTAGCTGCACGCCCCGAGCACGTCGGCTCCGCGGCGCAGGGCCTCCACGAGCAGGTCGCGGGTGCCGGGGCGGGCGGCGATCCCTTCCTGCGGGAAGGCGACGACCTGGATCGCGATCCGGTCGGCCCACTGGTCGCGGAGCTCGAGCAGCACATCGAGGCTCGTCAGGCCGACCGTCGGGTCGACGTCGACGGGCGTGCGGACGCGGGTGGTGCCGGCGGCGTGGGCGCGTTCGAGGACGTCGGTGGCCCGCGCGCGGACGTCGTCGGGCGTGAAGGAGGCCTTGCGCTCGGCGGTGGCGGCGACAGCGTCGTCGAGCGAGCCGACGACCTCGGCGCCGAGCATCGCCTTGTCCAGGTGCAGGTGGGGCTCGACGAGGCCGGGCAGGACGAGGCGGCCGGCGCCGGCGAGGACGCCGCCGCCGCGCTCGAGGCCCGGACCGACCGCGGTGATGCGCCCCTCGACGACGGCGACGTCGACCGGGCCGTCCGCGGTGCGCGTGCGGACGTCGGTCAGGACGAAGGTGTCGCGAGCAGCCACGAGAGGTCGGTACCCGCCGTGAGCTCCGCCGGCTCGTGGCCGCGGCGGAAGAGCCGGGCGGTCCAGCCGTCCAGGGTCAGGCGCTCGCCGGAGCGGAACAGCCATGCGCCCTCGCGCAGGCCGACGACCGCGACGGCGTTCTCCTCGTGGAACTCGTGGATGCGCTCCTCGCGGGTCTCGCCGCGGTGGGTGGAGAGCGGGTCGGGGTCGAGGTAGTGCGGGTTGATCTGCACGGGGAGGCGCGCGAGGGCGTCGAGGCCGCCCGGGTCGACGATCGGCATGTCGTTCGTGGTCATGATCGTCGGGCAGGCGAGGTTGGAGCCGGCGCTGGCCCCGGCGTAGCGGAGGTCGGTGCGCTCGCGCAGGGCGGCGAGGACGCCGTTGTCGCCCACCCGGCGGCGCAGGCGGAACGTGTTGCCGCCGCCGACGAAGACGGTCTCGCGGGCGGGGTCGGCGGCGCGGATCGTCGCCGCGGGGTCCGGCTCGCGGTGCAGGCCGCGGACGTCGAGAGGGCCGAGGACCTCGCTCAGCGCGTCGGCGACGAAGCCGGTGTAGGCGTCGAGGTCGTGGCCGGCCCAGGGGGCGAACCAGACCGTGCGGTCGCCGAGGTGCTCGCGCAGCGGCGCGACGGCGTGGGCGAAGGGAACCTCGGCGCCGGGCGGTCGGGAGTTCGAGAACAGGAGCACATCGGCGGCCACGAGCCTGATCCTCGCCGTTCCCCCGCGGTCCCTGGCGCACGGGGTGGTGCCAGCGTGGGGGCCACGCTGGCGTTGGACGCCAGTATTTCCACCAGCTCGATCCGGACCTCGGCGCCCACGACCCAGAAGCCCGCGACAAGATCGTGGGGGCTTTCCTGGCGTTGAACGCCAGCGTGGCCCCCACGCTGGCACGGGGGTCAGGGCACAGGAGTGCGGGGAGGGACGGCGGGGGTGCCGAGGGGGACGAGGCGCAGGGCGCCGGGGGCGTCGGCGGGGACCACGGGCGCGCGCGGGGGCACCGGGTCGACGCGGCGGTAGGGCGCGCCGAGCTCCGGGCGGGGGTCGCGCTCGCCCTTGTTCGGCCAGAACGCCATGGCCCGCTCGGCCTGCGCGGTGATGGTCAGCGAGGGATTCACCCCGAGGTTCGCCGAGAGCGCCGCGCCGTCGACCACGTGCAGGCCGGGGTGCCCGTAGAGCCGCTGGTAGCCGTCGACCACGCCGTGCTAGGGGTCCGGGCCGATGGGGCAGCCGCCGATGAAGTGCGCGGTCATCGGCATGTTCACCGCCTCGCCCCAGGTGCCGCCGGGGTCGCCGTCGATGATCTCGGCGATCCGGCGCACCGTGTCGTTGGCGGCCGGGATCCACGTCGGGTTCGGGGTGCCGTGGCCCTGCCGCGACACCAGCCGCCCGAACCGCCGCCGCACGGTGATCGAGTTGTCCAGCGACTGCATGACCAGCGCGATCACCGTGCGCTCCGACCAGCGTCGCTTGTCCAGCGAGCGCACGAAGGTCCGCGGGTGCCGGGCGATGCCGCCGAGCAGCTTGAGCGCGCGCGGCACCCGCCCCTCGCCGTCGGTCATCAGCGTCGTCAGCAGGCCCATCGCGTTGCTGCCGTAGCCGTAGCGGCAGGGCTCGATGTGGGTGTCCTCGTCGGGGTGGAAGGACGAGGTGATGGCGACGCCGCGGGTGAAGTCGCGCGGGCCGCCGCGCTCGGGCGGCCGGCGGGCCATCGCGCCGACCAGCGCCTCGGAGTTCGTCCGCGTCAGCTCCCCGAGCTTGCGCGAGATCCGGGGCAGCACGCCCGTGTCGCGCAGGCGGTGCAGGAGTGTCTGCGTGCCCCAGGTGCCGGCGGAGAACACGACCTGGTCCGCGGAGTAGGTGATCCGCTGCCGGCGCCGGCGCGTGCCGCGGGTGTCGACGGCGTAGCCGGCCGCGGTGGGACGCACGGTCCGGACCGTCGTCTCGGGGTGCACGACCGCACCCGCCGCCTCGGCCAGCGCGAGGTAGTTCGTCTCCAGCGTGTTCTTGGCGCCGTGGCGGCAGCCGGTCATGCACTCGCCGCACTCGAGGCAGCCCGTGCGGGCGGGTCCGGCGCCGCCGAAGAACGGGTCCGGCGCCGTGACGCCCGGGCCCGCGCCGAAGTACACGCCGACCTGCGTCGGGCTGACCGTGTCGCCCCGCCCGCGCTCCTGCGCGACCTGGCGCATCACGACGTCCGACGGCGTCACCGACGGCTGTGTCACCACGCCGAGCATCCGCGTCGCCTGGTCGTAGAACGGGTCGAGCTCGTCGCGCCAGTCGGTCATCGCCGACCACTGCGGGTCGCGGTAGAACGCGTCGCTCTTGGGCCGGTAGAGGGTGTTGGCGTAGTTCAGCGACCCGCCGCCGACACCGGCGCCGGCGAGCACCACCACGTCGCGCAGCACGTGGATGCGCTGGATGCCGTAGCAGCCGAGCCACGGGGCCCAGAGGAAGTTCCGCACGTCCCACGACGTCGAGGGCAGCGTCTCCGGCGTGAAGCGCCGGCCGGCCTCGAGGACCCCGACGCGGTAGCCCTTCTCGGCGAGGCGCAGCGCGGTGACGCTGCCGCCGAACCCGGACCCGACGACGAGCACGTCGTAGTGGAGTCGAGCTCCGCTCCGCTGCGTCTCCTGGTGCTCCCCCTGACGTGGTGACATCCGCAGAGATTAACCCGCCGGTAGCTGTGACGGCAGGTCACAGGTAGACGCCACATCCCCGCGGCCCGTACCGTCCATCAAGTGATTGATGGAGACGGCTCGCGGCGCGACCAGCTCGTGCGCGCCGCCTTCGCGCTCGTCGCCGAGGTGGGCCTCGAAGGGCTGCGGCTGCGGCAGGTGGCGGCCGCGGTCGGCATCGACCAGTCGACGCTGCACCACCACGTCGCGACGAAGGCGGAGCTCGTCGCGGCGGTGGCCGAGCACGCGGCGGCCCTGCTGGCGACGACCGCGCCCCCCTCGCACCTGGCGCCGGCCGACGCGCTCGCGGCGCACCTCGACGCCCTGGCCGACCTCGTCGCCCGGCGGCCGGAGCTGTTCACCGTCACCGCCGAGCTCGACCTGCGCGCCCGACGCGACCCGTCGGTGCGCGCGGCGGTCGAGGGGCAGGAGGCCGGGTGGCGGGCGGTGCTCACCGGGCTGTTCACCGCACTCGGGGAGCCGGACCCGGCCGCCCGCACGGAACTGGTCATCGCGGCGGTGAAGGGCGTGCGCCTGGCGCCCGACCTCGCCCCGCGGGTGCTCGCCCAGCTCGGCGCGACCGATCGGGGGAAGTGACGTGCAGGTCGTGGTGATCGGCGGCGGGATCGGCGGGCTGTGCCTGGCGCAGGGCCTGCGACGCGCCGGTGTGGACGTCGCGGTGTACGAGCGCGACCGCGACCCGGCGTCGCGCTGGGAGGGCTACCGCATCCACGTCGACGCGGCCGGCGCCCGCTCGCTGCACGCGCCTGCCCGCCCCGCTGTGGGAGGCGTTCCTCGCCACGTCGGCGCCCGGGGGGCCGATCGGCTTCCTCACCGAACGGCTCGACGAGCTCGTCGAGGTCGAGGAGGCGATCGCCTACCCGCACGCGTCCGACCCGTCCGAGGGCCACTACGCCGTCGACCGCCGCGCGCTGCGCCGGCTGCTGCTCGCGGGCCTCGAGGACGTCGTGCACTTCGGCGCCGAGTTCGCCGCCTACGAGCACACCGCCGACGGGCGGGTCGTCGCCCGGTTCGTCGACGGCGGGCGGGTCGAGGTCGACCTGCTCGTCGGCGCCGACGGCGTCGGCTCGCGGGTCCGGCGGCAGTACCTGCCCGACGCGGAGCCGGTGCCCGCCGGGGTGGTCGGGCTCGCGGGCAAGGTGCCGCTCACCGCGGAGACGCGGGGCTGGGTCCCGGCGGTCCTGCAGCAGGGCATGCACGTCGTCGTGGACCCGGGCCCGGGCTCGCTGTTCACCGCCGCCTACCGCCCGCCGCCGGGCGCCCGCGCGGCGCTCGCCGCGGCCACCGGACGTGCGGCGCCCGCGATCGACTTGCCCTACCTGCTCACCGCGTTCGTCACCGCGCCCCGCCACGTGCCGCCGGACCTCGACACCGACGACCCCGACGCCCTCGCCGCGCTCGTCGACGGGCTGACCGCCGGGTGGCACCCGACGCTGCGCCGGGTCCTCGCGTCGTGCGACCCCGACAGCCGCGGCGCCAGCGCGTTCGTCGTCGCGCCCGGGATCCCCGTGTGGGAGCCGTCGCGGGTCACCCTGCTCGGCGACGCGGTGCACGCCGTCCCGGCCACCGGCGGGCTCGGGGGCAACACCGCGCTGCGCGACGCCCGCCGGCTGACCCGGGCCCTCGCCGGGGACCCCGCCGACCTCGTCGGGGCCGTCGGTGCCTACGAGACCGACCTGCGCGAGCACGGCGCGGCCGCCGTCGCCGACGCCCTCGCCGTGCGCGACCAGATGCTCGCGGGCGGCGTGTGGCGCACGCGGGCGGCGCGGGCCTGGTTCCGCCTGTGCGCGCGGTCGGCCACCCTGCGCCGGGCCACGTTCGCCGACGGCGACCGGGCGCTCAGCCGTCCGCGGGCGTGGGAGCTCGCGGGGACCTGACGGTCAGGGCACGAGCACGACCTTGCCGACGGCCCCGTTCTCCACCGCCTCGTGCGCGGCGACCACGTCGTCGAGCCCGTAGCGGGTCACCGGCAGCGGCGAGAGCGCCCCGCTGCCGGCGGCGTCGGCGGTCCAGGACACCGCGGCCTCGAGCTGCTCGGCCGGCACGCCGTAGAGCAGCACGTAGTTGATCGACGCGTTGGCGACCATGAACCGCCGCGTCGGCACCACCGGGTCGTTCGGCTCGTTGGCGTACACCGCGATCACCGTCCCGGCGCCCGCGACGGCCAGGTCCAGCTCGAGGTTGGCGCCCAGGGCGACCTCGACGATGCGGTCGACGCGGGAGGTGAAGCCCTGCACGCGCTCGACGACCCCGGGCTCGCGGTAGTTGACGACGAGGTCGGCGCCGGCGGCGTGGGCCAGCTCCCCCTTCTCCTCCGAGCTGACGGTGGTGACGACGCGCGCGCCGGCGTGCTTGGCCAGCTCGATCGCGTAGTGCCCGACCGCCCCGGCCCCGCCCACGACGAGCACGTCGCGCCCGCGCAGCGCGGCCGGATCGCCGGCGCCGCCCACGAGCAGGCAGTGCGCCGCGGTCACGGCCGGGACGCCGAGGCACGCGCCCAGCTCGTCGGGGGCGTCGCCGGGCAGCGGGCGGACGTGCGCGGCGGGCAGCACGCTGTACTCGGCGGCGGTGCCGTAGCGGTTGCCGAAGGCTGACAGGAAGAGCCACACACGCTGCCCGACGAGCGCGTCGTCGACGCCCTCGCCCACCGCGTCGACGACGCCGACGCCGTCCTGGTGCGGGATCTGGAA
Organism: uncultured Actinomycetospora sp.; assembly: GCA_902805495.1. Taxonomy (GTDB): domain Bacteria; phylum Actinomycetota; class Actinomycetes; order Mycobacteriales; family Pseudonocardiaceae; genus Actinomycetospora. The sequence goes on along the minus strand of CADCTH010000517.1, from coordinate 991 downwards.
ATCGTCGGGGTCCTGTCCGGTGAGCCCGGCGCGGGTCTTCCAGTCCGTGGGGTTGATCCCGGACGCCGTGATGCGGACGCGGACCTCGCCGGGCCCGGGGTCGGGCACGTCGACGTCCTCGACCGAGAGCACCTCGGCGGCGGGACCGGTCCGGCGGTAGAGCGCAGCCTTCATGCCCGCCAGGTGCCCCCGATCGGCGCGGGCTATCCGGGCTCCTCCACGGCCTCCCGCAGCGCCGCGAACGCTGCCGCGAGGCTCGCCGGGGTGTGGTGGGCGTTGAGCCCGCTCGGGTTCGGCAGCACCCAGAGACCGGTCGGGCCCAGGGTCCGCTCCTGGCGGCCCGCGGCGGCCTTCCGCTCGCCGAACGCCACGCGGTACGCCCCGATCCCGACCACCGCGAGCCACGCCGGCCGGACCTCGCCGACGAGGGCGCGCAGCCGCTCGCCGCCCGCGACCAGTTCGGCGTCGTCGAGCTCGTCGGCGCGGGCCGTGGCGCGCGGCGCGACGTTGGTGATGCCCAGCCCGAGCCCGGGCAGCAGGTGCTGCTCGGCGGGCGCGAACCGGCGCGGGGTGAAGCCCGCGGCGTGCAGCGCGGGCCAGAACCGGTTCCCGGGGCGCGCGAAGTGGTGCCCGGTCGCGGCGGACAGCAGCCCCGGGTTGATGCCGCAGAACAGCACGCGCAGCGGCGGGTCGCCGTCTCCGGGCAGGACGTCGGGGAGCAGGCGGGAGCGGGCGGCTTCGAGCTGCTCGGCGGTGAAGCCCACCCGGTCAGTATCCGCCGGACGCCGTCCCCATCGGCCGCGTGCGTCCCCAGGCGGCCGGGGACCCCGGATCCCCGCCCGTCCCGGGTGCGTCGGAACCGGTGTGGACGAACAGGACGGGCCGGTCGTGCGGCCCGAGGAGCTGGCGGCGGCCGGGGCGGCGGGCGTCGCCGCGGCGCTCGCCGTGCCGGTGACCGCCGCCGCGGACGCGGTGCGCGGCACCGAGGTGG
>CADCTH010000516.1 GCA_902805495.1 uncultured Actinomycetospora sp. | reverse complement strand
CGCTTGGCGGTCCAGCCCGCGGCGCGGCCGATCGCCCGCCACGGGTTGAACGCGCGGAAGACGTCGCCGAAGAGCACGCTCAGGACCGGGATGCCGACCCAGAACAGGACGTAGATGAAGATCGGCGCCAGGTTGGCCTGCGTGGTCTGCACGCCCGCGAACCCGGCCCACACGACGATCGCGAAGATCGCGACGCCGACGAGGCCGCACAGCACCCCGACCACCCGCGGCACGCGGAACAGGACGCGGTCCTCGGGCGCCTCGAGCCGCGGCCTGGGCCACAGGAACGCGAGCGCGACGAACGACACGACGAGCACCACCGTGGCCGCGTAGAGGAAGACGATCTTCGGGACCGGCAGGTCCTCGCGCCCGACGATGCCGTGGGCGATCAGGCCGGACAGCAGGTCCGTCACGGCTCGACTTGCAACTTGGCGAGCAGCTCGCCGGAGCCGTGCGACTCGATCTCGAAGATGCCCTCGGCGTCGGCCTCGAAGGTGGCGGTCGCGGTGCCGCCGGCGGGGACGTCGACGTACTTGTCGTAGCCGTGGATGTGGACCTCCTCGGCGACGTCGGATCGGAACCGCAGGCGGACGGTGGCGCCGCTGTCGAACGTGAGCGTCCGCGGCTCGCCGACCGGGGCGCGGTCGCGCATGCGGATCAGCTCCACGCGCGGGGGCGGCGGGGCCTGGCGCTCGGGCTCGCGCGGCGCGGTCGCCGCGGAGGGCGTGGTGTCCGGCGGGACGTTCGCCTTCGGGTCGTCGTCGCCGGCCGAACGGGCGAGCAGCACGCCGCCCACGAGGACGACGGCCGCAAGGGCGAGGAAGGCGATGCGCTGGCGTGCGTTCACGCCTCCTCAGGCTAGTGGCTGCCCTAGAACGACGAAGGGCGGGCCCGGAGGCCCGCCCTTCGAGGACGTCAGGTGCTGCTTGCCGGGACTAGCGGCAGGCGGCGGGCGTCGAGGCGCGGGACGTCGGCCCACGCTCCGGCGAGAACGTGACGGTCACCGTGCGGCGACGGTTGCGGCAGCCGCCGACCGACTCGAAGTAGCCGACACGCTTGCCGCGACGGAGCACGGTCTTGCGCGCGATGGTCGAGTTGACATCGACGACCGAGTTGTCGAGCGACGCCAGCGGGTGCAGCAGGTTCTGCGGCACCGTGAACTCGAGGGCGACGCCCCGCGTGCTGCGGACGTAGTTCGTCGGGATGACGCCGTTCGCAGTGCCGAACTCGATCGGGCACTCGCGCTGCGTCGGCTGACCCGGGCCGCCCTAGAGGAGCAGCAGGCCCTTGTTGTTCTTGCTGTTGTAGACGGTCAGCTGCAGGTTGCAGGTGATCGACTTGTCGTTCGGGTTGTTCGAAGCACCGGACTGGTTCTTGACGAACCCGCTGCCGACCTTGGCGGAGGCGCAGCGCGTCTTGCCACCGGCGGCCTGAAGCTGGGCCTGCGAGCAGCCCTTGAACTGGTTCGTGTTGACCCGAAGACCGTCGAAGCGGATGGAGTACTTCTTGACCGGGATCGGACGGGTGCCCTCGACCGTGCCGACCTTGTAGCCGAACTTGATGCCGACCGGCACCGGCTTGGTCGACGAGCCCTTGTTCGTGGGGCTGGTCGAAGCCTCGACCGTGTACTTGTTCGTCTGCCCGCTCTGGGCGTAGGCGACGGTGGCCACCGACAGCATGAGCGCGACGACGAACAGCAGGACCTTCTTCATGTACCTCTCCTAAGGGGGGACAGCGGGGTGAAGAACGCGGGAACTCTAGCCCGCGGGGAACCTGAACACCGCGAACGTGCGAAGGTTGCGCCGCGTGCGCCCGCCCGTCGACACGATTCACGCCCCGGCGTTCCCCCAGAAGGCCGCGTGGCTGAACGTCGCCCCGCTGCGCATGGACAAACAGCGCGGGCGTCCCGTCCTCGTCGAGTTCTGGGACTTCTGCCGGGTCAGTTCGTTGCGAACGTTGCCCTACGTGAAGATGTGGCACGAGCGCTACGAGGAGCTCGGGCTGCGCGTCGTCTCCGTGCACTGCCCGGGCTTCGAGCCGTCGCGCGACGAGGACGCCGTCGGCGCGGCGGTCGAGCGGCTGGGCGTCGAGCACCCGGTCCTCGTCGACACCGACCTGCGGCTGTGGACGGCGTACGACAACGAGGGCTGGCCGGCGCGGTACCTGTGGAACCAGGAACAACGCCTGCACGAGTTCCACTACGGCGAGGGCGCGTACCGCGAGACCGAGCAGGCCATCCAGGAGCTGCTCGGCATCGAGCGCGACCCGCTGCCACCGCTGCGCCCCGAGGACGACCCCGCCGCCCAGGTCGTGGTCCCCACCGGCGACAAGCTGGGCGCGTGGTCGGGCCCGTACGAGGCGGGCGGCGTGTGGGCCGTCCTCTCCGGTCGCGGCCGCGTGTGGGCGAACGGCACGGTGATCGAGGTCGATCATCCCGGCGCGTATCCGCTGGTCGAGCACCCGCGCCACGCGCAGGGCGTGCTCGAGCTTGACGCGAGCGAGGGCGTGACCTGCCACGCCGTCTCGTTCACGCCCGGCGTCGCGTCCTGAAAAACCCCCACGCGCCCCTCGGGCTCTGGGAGGGTTGGGCGCATGAGCGCCACCACCTCCGCGCCCGCGGGCGCGGCCACCGACCGTCCCTCGATCGCCGTGGAGAACCCGGCAACGGGCGAGGTGATCGGGCACGTGCCCGACATGACGGCGGAGGTCCCCTCGCTCGTCGCCCGTGCGCGCGCCGCGCAGTCCGGCTGGGCGGCGCGGCCGATCGCCGCGCGCGCGGAGCTCATGCACGCGCTGCGCCGCTGGCGCGACGCCGACCGGGCGCGGATCGTCGCCTCGACGATCGCCGAGACCGGCAAGACGTACGAGGACGCGATCATGAACGAGGTCTTCGCGTTCGCCGACGCGCTGGCCTACTGGGCCAAGCGCGGCGAGGGCCACCTGCGCGACGAGCGCGTGCGCCCGAGCGGGCCGCTCGTTCTCGGGCGCAGGTTCGTGGTCCGCCGCCGGCCGCTCGGCGTGGTCGGCGTCATCGCGCCGTGGAACTACCCGGTGACGCTCGGCCTCGGCGACTCGATCCCGGCGCTCGTGGCCGGCAACGCCGTCGTGCTCAAGCCGAGCGAGATCACGCCGCTGACCACCGACCTCGTCGTGCGGGGCTTCCGCGAGGCGGGCCTCCCCGAGGAGCTGCTGCTCGTCGCCACCGGGCGCGGGGACACCGGCGCGGCGCTCGTCGACCACGTCGACATGGTCATGTTCACGGGCTCGACGCCCACGGGCCGCAAGGTCGCCGCCCGGGCCGCCGAGCGGCTCATCCCCGTGTCGCTGGAGCTGGGCGGCAAGGACCCGATGATCGTCCTCGCCGACGCCGACCTCGACCGCGCGGCGAACGCCGCAGCGACCTGGGGCCTGCTCAACAGCGGGCAGATCTGCATGTCGGTCGAGCGCATCTACGTCGAGGAGCCGGTGCACGACGCGTTCGTCGACGAGCTCGTCGCCGCGGTCGGGCGCGCGCGCTCGCGGGGCGCCCACGTGCCCCGGCCCGGCGACGCCGACGTCGGGTCGATGACCTTCCCGCCGCAGGTCGACATCGTCGAGCGCCACGTGGCCGACGCGCGCGAGCGCGGCGCCCGGATCCACACGGGGGGCCGGCGCGGTGACGGTCCCGGGCTGTGGTACGAGCCGACGGTCCTGACCGGCGTCGACCACGACATGCTGTGCATGCGCGAGGAGACGTTCGGCCCGACGCTGCCGGTCATGAAGGTGCGCGACGCCGACGAGGCGGTGCGCCTGGCCAACGACACGACGTACGGCCTGGCGTCGTCGGTCTTCACGAAGGACCTGGCCAAGGGCGAGGCGATCGCCCGCCGCATCCACGCGGGCTCGACCGCGGTCAACGACGCGCTGCTGCAGTTCCTGGGGCGCAACGCCCCGTTCGGCGGGGCGAAGGACTCGGGGGTCGGCGCCCGCCACGGCGCGGAGGGCATCCGCAAGTACACCGAGCCGCAGACGATCATGGTCAGCCGGCTGGGGCTCAAGCGCGACATCGGCTGGTTCCCGAACAGCCCGCGGGTGTCACGGTTGCTCGAGCGCGGCCTGGCGGCCTACTACGGGCGGTAGTCCT
>CADCTH010000515.1 GCA_902805495.1 uncultured Actinomycetospora sp. | reverse complement strand
GTGACCGAGCGGCGCCCGAGGGCCTGGCGCGCGCCGGTGGCGTCGACGGCGACCCGCCCCGGCGACGCGGTGCCGTCGTCGAGGAGCACGGCGGGGTGCCGGCCGGCGCCCGCGGGCACCGCCCCGACCGCGCGACCGCGGCGCACGGCGACCGTCGGATCGGTGAGGTGCTCCTGCAGCGCCGCGGTGTCGAGCACGACGTACTCGTCGTCGAGCTGGTGGGTGTGCTGCGCGACGACCACGCCGCGCCCGCGGGCGGCGACGACGTCGGTGGGCAGGTCGTCGGGCAGCTCGTGGGTCCACGACCCGTAGGTGTGGGTCCACGGGCGGTGCGGGCGCGGGTCGACCAGCAGCGTGCGCAGGTCCAGGGCCGCGCAGGCGAGCGCGAGGGCGCGCCCGGCCGGGCCGGCCCCCGCGATCACGACGTCCGCGACGGGCGCGGCGGCGGGCGTCACCGCTCGCGGTCCCCCTTCTGGTCCGTCTCGGCCCGGGCCATCTCCTCGAGCGCCGCGCGGTCGGCCTTCGCCCGGGCGTTCCAGGCCCGCATCTCGGGCGGGTAGCCGGTGACCTGCACGTCGTGGCACGCGACCTTCACCGAACGCGCGAGCTTCTGCGCGGCGCGGGGGGTGCCGACGCGCCGGCGCGTCCACTCGCCGTCGAACGCCACGGCGACGACCGTGGTGTCGGTGGCCGTGGTCTCGGGCTCGACGTAGAACGCCACGCCCTCGCGGGACTTCGCGAACGCCCGGAGGTGCTCGAGGTCCGCGGGCCCGGCCTCGCGGTCGAGCACCTGCCGGCGCTCGGCACCGCTGCGACCACCCCGCCACCTGCTGAACAGACCCATGCGCACCTCCCGATCACCGTCCATTCTGCCCGGAACGGGTTGAGGTGGCCGTGGGATCACGTGCTGCCCGTCGCCAGCAGGCCGCCGTCGACGCGCACGGTCTCGCCGGTGATCCAGGACGCGGCGTCGGAGACCAGGAACCCGACGAGCGCGGCGACGTCCTCCGGGGTGCCGAGGCGGCGCATCGGGTAGCGGCCGGCGACCTCGTCCTCCCCGTGCGCGTAGAGCGCCTCGGCGAACCGCGTCTTGACCACCGCGGGCGCCACCGCGTTGACCCGGATCGCGGGACCGAGCTCCCACGCCAGCTCCTCGGTGAGACGGATCAACGCCGCCTTCGACGCCCCGTAGGCCCCGATGACCCCGCTGGAGCGCAGCCCGCCCACCGAGGCCATGTTGACGATCGCGCCGCCGTGCGCGCCCATCCACGCGCGGTGCGCCTCCTGCACGAAACCGAGCGCGGCCACCACGTTGACCTCGAAGGTCTTGGACACCGCACCGAGGTCGGCGGCCACGAGCGGGCCGTACTGCGGGTTGATGCCGGTGTTGTTGACCAGCACGTCCAGCGCACCGAAACGGGCGACGGTGGCGTCGACGGCCTCGGTGCGCGCCGCCGGGTCGCCCGCGTTGCCCGCGACGGCGAGCACGCGGTCGTCCGCGCCCAGCGACGCCGCCGCGTCGTCCAGCTCCGGGCGCTTGCGGGCGGTGATGGTCACCGACGCGCCGCGGTCGAGCAGGCGGCGCGCCACGGCCAGGCCGATGCCCCGGCTCGCGCCGGTGACGAGGGCGACACGCCCGGCCAGGTCGTGCACGGGAGCGGTGGCGTCGGTCATGCGCGCACCCTAGGCGGCCGGGCCGACGACGAGGGTCGCCTACACTGGGAGGGTCCGCGCGGCGCCCCGTCCGCCCGCACCGACCTCGTCGAGGACCCCTTCCTGTGATCACCGCGTCCGATCTCGAGCTGCGTGCCGGCTCGCGCATCCTGCTCTCGGGGACGTCGCTGCGCGTCCAGCCGGGCGACCGGATCGGGCTGGTCGGGCGCAACGGCGCGGGCAAGACGACGACGCTGCGCAGCCTGGCCGGCGTCGGCGAGCCCTACGGCGGCGCGATCCGCCGCACCGGGCCGGTGGGCTACCTGCCGCAGGACCCCCGCGAGGGCGACCTCACCGTGCTCGCGCGCGACCGCGTGCTCTCCGCGAAGGGGCTCGACGAGCTGCTGCGCGAGATGGAGAAGACGCAGACCGCGATGGCCGAGCTCGCCGACGACGCCGCGCGCGACAAGGCGATCGCCCGCTACGGCCGGCTCGAGGAGCGCTTCGCCGACCTCGGGGGCTACGCCGCCGAGAGCGAGGCCGGGCGCATCTGCTCGAACCTCGGCCTGCCCGACCGCGTGCTGGGCCAGCCGCTGCAGACGCTCTCGGGCGGCCAGCGCCGGCGCGTCGAGCTGGCCCGCATCCTGTTCGCGGCCAGTGGCGACTCGGGCGGCAACGCCGGGACGACGCTGCTGCTCGACGAGCCCACCAACCACCTCGACGCCGACTCGATCGGCTGGCTGCGCTCGTTCCTGCTGTCCCACGAGGGCGGGCTCGTGGTCATCAGCCACGACACCGAGCTGATCGACGCCGTGGTCAACAAGGTGTGGTTCCTCGACGCCACCCGCGGCGAGCTCGACAGCTACAACATGGGCTGGTCGAAGTACCAGCAGGCCCGCGCCGACGACGAGGCCCGCCGCCGGCGCGAGCGCGCCAACGCCGAGAAGAAGGCGGGCGCGCTGCAGGTCCAGGCCGCGAAGATGGGCGCCAAGGCCACCAAGGCCGTCGCCGCCAAGCAGATGGCGCGCCGCGCCCAGGCCATGCTCGACGGGCTGGACGCGGAGCGCACCGACGACAAGGTGGCGCACATCCGCTTCCCGGCGCCGGCCCCGTGCGGGCGCGTGCCGATGACCGCACAGGGCCTGTCGAAGACCTACGGCTCGCTCGAGGTCTTCACCGGCGTCGACCTCGCCATCGACCGCGGGTCCCGGGTGGTCATCCTCGGGCTCAACGGCGCGGGGAAGACGACGCTGCTGCGCATCCTCGCCGGCGCCGAGCACCCCGACACCGGCGAGGTCGAGGCCGGCCACGGGCTGCGCACCGGCTACTTCGCCCAGGAGCACGACACGCTCGACATGGACCGCTCGGTCTGGGAGAACGCCCGCAGCGCCGCCCCCGACACCCCCGAGCAGCAGCTGCGCACGCTGCTCGGCGCGTTCCTGTTCACCGGCGAGCAGCTCGAGCAGCCCGCGGGCACGCTCTCCGGCGGCGAGCGCACGCGCCTCGCCCTGGCCGGGCTCGTGTCGTCGGCGGCGAACGTGCTGCTGCTCGACGAGCCCACCAACAACCTCGACCCGGCCAGCCGCGAGAAGGTCCTCGACGCGCTGCGCCGCTTCGAGGGCGCCGTCGTGCTGGTGACCCACGACCCGGGCGCCGTCGAGGCCCTCGAGCCCGAGCGGGTCATCCTGCTGCCCGACGGCACCGAGGACCACTTCTCCGCCGAGCACCTCGAGCTGGTCGAGCTCGCGTGACAAGGTCCTTGTCGTCGCAGCCCTGAACGGGCTTTCCGCTGGTCCACCGGGCCATGGAGATCACTCCGATCGGCCCAACCGCTTACCGATCACGAGAAGTGTGCCGTGGCGCACACCCCTTCCGGCGATCATCATGGGTTGCTCGGACCTGCGATCGGACGAGGGGTGGGATCGAGATGGCCGATCTGAAGAAGGGTGCCCGCATCACGGGCACTCAGCGTGACAAGCTCGCGACGGATCTCAAGAAGAAGTACGAGAAGGGCGCGAGCATCCGCTCGCTCGCCGAGTCCACCGGGCGCTCGTACGGCTTCGTGCACCGCGTGCTCTCGGAGTCCGGCGTGACGCTGCGCGGGCGCGGGGGCGCCACGCGCACGAAGAAGAAGTAGGGGCGCGCACGCCGTACGGGGGGTACACCCGCTCACGGAGGACCCGGTGGACACCACACGCCGGCCCCGTGGAGCGGCACTTGACCTCGATGATGGTCGAGGTCGCACGCTCGGGGCACACGGTCCGACGAGCGTGAGGACGGCGAGCCCATGGACGGCGCCTGGTCGTTGATGATGTCCGCGGCCCGGGCGGACAGCCTGCCGCGGTCCGTGCCGAAGGGGACGCTGCCGCGGATCTGGCGCTTCGCGAGCCGGCACCACCGCGCGCTCGCGGTGTTCCTGACGCTGGCCACGGCCTCGGCGGTGATCGGCGTGGCGACGCCCGTGCTCGCGGGCCAGATCGTCAGGTCGATCACGGGCGCCGCCGCGCCGTCGGTGATCGTCGTGCTCGCCCTGGTCATCGCCGGGCTCGCGGTGATCGACGCCGGGCTGACGCTCGCCGAGCGCTGGCTGTCCTCCCGCATCGGTGAAGGGCTGATCTACGACCTGCGCCTCGCCGTGTTCTCCCACGTGCAACGCATGCCGCTCGCGTTCTTCACGCGCACGCGCACCGGGTCGCTGGTCAGCCGGCTCAACAACGACGTCATCGGGGCCCAGCGGGCGTTCACCTCGACGCTCTCGGGTCTCGTCACCAACGTGATCCAGCTGGTCCTCGCGGTCGCGGTGATGATCGCGCTGGCCTGGCAGGTCACGCTGCTGGCGCTCCTGCTGCTGCCGGTGTTCGTGCTGCCCGCCCGCCGTATGGGCCGGCGGATCGCGGCGCTGCAGCGCGAGTCGGCCGACCTCAACGCGTCGATGACCGGGCAGATGACCGAGCGCTTCTCCGCCGGCGGCGCGACGCTGGTCAAGCTCTTCGGCCGCCCGCAGGCCGAGGCCGACGAGTTCGGCGAGCGTGCCGACCGCGTGCGCGCCGTGGGCGTCCGCACGGCGATGGTCAACCGCGTCTTCCTCACCTGCCTGACGCTGGTGTCGGCGCTGGCCCAGGCCCTGGTCTACGGCCTCGGCGGCTGGCTCGCGGTCACCGGCAGCCTCGACGCCGGCACGGTCGTCAGCCTCGCCCTGCTGCTCACGCGTCTCTACTCGCCGCTGACGCAGCTGGCCAACGCCCGCGTCGAGGTGATGAGCGCGCTCGTGAGCTTCGAGCGGGTGTTCGAGGTGCTCGACCTGGAGCCTGCGCTCACCGAGCCCGAGCGCCCCACCCCGCTGCCCGACGGCGCGCTCGGGGTGCGACTGCGCGACGTGCGCTTCACCTACCCGACGGCGTCGGCGGTGTCGCTGGCCTCGCTCGAGGAGGTCGCCCGCCTCGACGACCGCGCCGGGCTCGAGGTGCTCCACGGCGTCGACGTCGGCATCGAACCCGGCCGGATGCTCGCCCTGGTCGGGCCCTCCGGCGCGGGGAAGTCGACGATCGCCTCGCTGCTCCCGCGGCTCTACGACGTCGACTCGGGCGCGGTCGAGATCGGCGGGGTGGACGTGCGCGAGCTCGCGTTCGCCGACCTGCGCGGCGCGGTGGGCGTCGTCACCCAGGACGGGCACCTGTTCCACGACACCGTGCGCGCCAACCTGCTCTACGCCGCCCCGGACGCCGACGAGGAGCAGCTGCGCGAGGCGATGGTGCGCGCACGGCTGGGCGAGCTGCTCGACGAGCTGCCCGCCGGACTGGACACGGTGGTGGGGGAGCGGGGCCACCGGCTCTCCGGCGGCGAGCGCCAGCGGCTGACGATCGCCCGCCTGCTGCTGGCCGCCCCGCGCGTGGTCATCCTCGACGAGGCCACCGCGCACCTGGACTCCGAGTCGGAGCACGCGGTGCAGGAGGCGCTGGCCGAGGCGCTGGTGGGGCGCACGGCGGTGGTCATCGCCCACCGGCTCTCGACCGTGCGCGCCGCCGACGTCATCGCGGTGGTCGAGCACGGGCGGGTGGTCGAGCAGGGCACGCACGACGAGCTGCTGGCGCGCGCCGGGCGGTACGCGGACCTCTACCACACCCAGTTCGCCCCGTCGCGCAGCGCAGCGTGACCGATCACTCACGGTGACATTCGCATCCCGGACACCTGGCGAGAGACATCTGCGAGGCGTGCGGTGCGCGTGTAGCGTCGCTGAGCGTCCGTGAGCACCAGCATCGACCCGACGGTGTCGCCGTCGGCGTCAGGCCCTGTCGAGGAGGCCCCGTGCCGGCTCCGACACCGTCCGCGCGCCCGGAGACGTCGCCGATCCCGACGGCGGCGGTCGCGCACCACCGCATCCCGCTCGACCCCGCGTCGCCGCTGCGCGACCGGGGCACCGCCGAGGCCTACGTCGCGTCCGTGTGCTTCAAGCACGGGCCGCCGCGCCTCGTCGGCACCGAGCTGGAATGGCTCGTCCGCGACGCCGCAGACCCCGCCCGCCCCCTCGACCCCGCCGTGCTCGCCCGCGCCCTCGGGCCGCACGCGCCAGCAGCGCTGACAGGGCTCGCGCCGCACCCCCTCCCCACGAACGGGCACCGCGCCCCGACCGCCTCCGCCCCCGTCCCGCTGCCCGCCGGCGGCACGGTGACCGTCGAGCCCGGAGGCCAGGTGGAGATCGCCAGCCCGCCCCTGCCGACCGTCGGGGCCCTCGTGCGCGCCGTGAGCACCGACGTCGCCGCCCTGCGCACGCTGCTGGCGAACGAGGGCCTGGTGCCGGTCCCGCGGGCGAGCGATCCGCTGCGCCCGCCGCGCCGCCTCCTGCAGGTCCCGCGGTACGCGGCGATGGAGGCGTCCTTCGACCGCATCGGCCCGCACGGGCGCACGATGATGTGCTCGACGACCGCGGTCCAGGTGTGCGTCGACGCCGGCGAGGGCGACGACGTCGCGCACCGGTGGGCCGCCCTGCACGAGCTCGGGCCCGTCCTGCTCGCCGCGTTCGCCAACTCGCCGGTGGTGCACGGCCGGCGCACCGGCTGGAAGTCCTCGCGCATGGCGAGCTGGCTGGCGCTGGACCCGCAGCGCACCAGCCCGCCCGCCGTCGCGGGGCCCGACCCGGGCCGCGAGTACGCGCGCCGCGCGCTCGACACCCGCCTGCTCCTCGTGCGCCGCGACGGCGACGGCGGCGCGTCGTGGGACGCGCCCGCGGTCTCGTTCGCGGACTGGATCGCCGGGCGCACCGACCCGGCGCCCACGCGCGCGGACCTCGACCACCACCTGACCACGCTGTTCCCGCCCGTGCGGCCCCAGGGCCACCTCGAGGTCCGCTACCTCGACCAGCAGGCCGGCGACGAGTGGGTCGTGCCCGTGGCCGTCGTCGCCGCGCTGATGCAGGACGCCGACACGGTCGCCCGGGCCCGCGCCGCCGCGGAGCCCGCGGTCGGGCGCTGGACCGCGGCCGCGCGCCACGGGCTCGCCGACCGCGTGCTGCGCCGCACGGCGGGCGAGCTGTTCGCCCAGGCCCGGCGCACGCTCGCGGGCCTCGCGCTCGCCGACCTCGACACCGCGGTGCTCGACCTCGTCGACCGCGTCGTCACCGAGCGCGTGCAACGGGGGCTCTGCCCCGCCGACGAGCCGCTCGACGACGCCGAGGCCCGCGTGCCCGAGACCGAACCACCGCCCGAGCACGAGCCCGAGTCCCCGACCGGACCCCGACTCCCCACCGGAGGTGAGCGATGACCGCCACCGACCCCGTGACCGACCGGACGGCCCTGCGCCGCCGCCTGGCCGCCGAGCTCGAGGCCGCCCGTGCCCGGACCCGCGCGCTGAGCCACGACGTCTTCGGCGTCGACGACCCCGACTTCACCCGCCAGCACTCGCCGCTGATGTCGCCGTTCCACTGGGACGTCGCGCACATCGCGAACATGGAGGACTTCTGGCTGGTGCGCCGGGGCGCGGCGGACACCGACCTCGTCGACGGCGTGCGCGAGGACCTCGACCACCTCTACGACGCGTTCACCAACCCGCGCGCCGGGCGCCCCGCGCTGCCCCTGCTCGACCCGACCGAGGCCCGGGTCTACGGCGAGCGCGTGCGCGAGCGCGCGCTGGCGCACCTGGACGCCGCGTCGTTCGACGAGCGCCGCACGCTGGCCGGGGGTTTCCTGTTCGGGATGATCGTCCAGCACGAGCAGCAGCACGTGGAGACGATGCTGGCCACCCACCAGCTGCGCGCCGGGGCGCCGGTGCTGCACGCCGACCCGCCGCCCGCCTCCGTGGTGCCGGGCCTGGCGGGCACCGAGGTGTTCCACCCGGGCGCGGAGTTCCTGCTCGGGACCTCCGAGGAGCCCTTCGCGCTGGACAACGAGAAGCCCGCCCACCCCGTGCGCGTCGCCGACTTCTGGCTCGACGCCGCGCCGGTGACCAACGCCGAGTACGCCCGCTTCGTCGACGCCGGCGGGTACGACGACCGCTCGCTCTGGTCCGAGGCGGGCTGGGAGCACATCCGGGCCGAGGGCTGGACGGCGCCGATGACGTGGGAGCGCATTGACGGGCGCTGGTTCCGGACCTCGTTCGGCGTGCGCGAGGAGATCCCGGCCGACCAGCCGGTGCTGCACGTGTGTTTCCACGAGGCCGCCGCGTACGCCGCGTGGGCCGGCAAGCGCCTGCCGACCGAGGTCGAGTGGGAGTTCGCCGCGCGCCACGACCACGCGTCGGGCACCACGCGGCGCTTCCCCTGGGGCGACGAGGACCCCACGCCCGAGCGCGCCAACCTCGACCAGCGCCACCTGCAGCCCGCCCCGGTCGGCGCCTACCCGGCCGGCGCGTCGCCCCTGGGTGTGCACCAGTTGGTCGGCGACGTGTGGGAGTGGTGCGACTCCGGGTTCGAGGGCTATCCGGGCTTCGAGCCGTTCCCGTACAAGGAGTACTCCGAGGTCTTCTTCGGCGGCGACTTCCGGATGCTGCGCGGGTCGTCGTTCGGGGTCGGCACGCCCAACGCCCGCACCACGTTCCGCAACTGGGACCTGCCCATCCGGCGCCAGATCTTCTCCGGCTTCCGCTGCGCCCGGAGCGCCTGACCGGTGTGCCGCCACCTGGCCCACCTGGGCCCCACGCCGGTCACGCTCGCCTCGCTGGTGACCGAGCCGCCGCACTCGCTGCTCGTCCAGAGCTACGCGCCCGCCGACATGCGCGGTGGCGGCACCGTCAACGCCGACGGGTTCGGTGTGGGCTGGTACGTGCGCGATCTTCTGGGCTATGGCACAGAAGATCGCGCACGTACGGCGCTGTACCGGCGGGACGACCCGATGTGGACCGACGCGTCGTTCCTCGACGTCGCGCGGGCGGTGGAGACCACGGCGCTGGTGGCCGCGGTGCGCTCGGCGACGGTGGGGATGCCGGTGTCGACGGCGGCCTGCGCGCCCTTCCGCGGCGAGGCCGGCGGCGCGACGTGGCTGTTCAGCCACAACGGCGTCGTCCGCGGCTGGCCGCACAGCATGGCCGAGCTCGCCGCGACCCTGCCGGCGGTCGACCTGCTGACCACGGAGGCCGCCACCGACTCGGCGCTGCTCTGGGCCCTGGTGCGCGCCCGGATCTCCGCGGGCAAGGACCCGGCGGACGCGGTCGCGGGCGTCGTCGCCGACGCGCTCGCCGCCGCCCCCGGCTCGCGGCTGAACCTGCTGCTCAGCGACGGCGCGCAGCTCGTCGCCACCGCCGTCGACCACGCGCTCTCGTACCGCACCCACCCCGACGGCGGCGTGACCATCGCCTCCGAGCCCCTGGACGACGACGGCGCGTGGGTACCCGTCCCCGACGGTTCCCTGCTCGTCGCCCGCCCCGGGTCCGCGCACGACCCGCCCGCCGTGACCGTCACGGCTCTCTCGCCGCACGCCCCGTTCCCGACGCCGTGAACGGCGCGCGCCACAGGAGTGGACGTGCGCCCCGAACCCAGGACGTGACCCGAGACCGATGAGCCTGCCCGCGCTCGACGTACACCTGACCACCGCCGACGCCGACGCCGCCCTCCGGGACGACGCCCGTCGCGGCCTGACCGCGAGCCCGAAGGTGCTCTCCCCGCAGTGGCTCTACGACGCCCGGGGGAGCGAGCTGTTCGAGCAGATCACCGCCCTGCCCGAGTACTACCCCTTCGCCGCCGAGCGCGAGGCCCTGGCCGAGCACGCCGACGCGATCGCCCGCGCGGCGGCCGCCGACACGCTCGTGGAGCTGGGCTCGGGGTCGTCGTCGAAGACCCCGGTGCTGCTCGACGCCCTGGACCGCGCCGGCACGCTGCGCCGCTACGTGCCCGTGGACGTCTCGCCGTCGGCGCTCGAGGAGGCCGTGCCGGGCCTGGTGGAGGCCTACCCGGGCCTCGACGTGCACGGCGTCGTCGCCGACTTCACCCGCGACCTGCGCAGCATCCCGCACGACGGTCGGCGGCTCGTGGCGCTGCTGGGCGGGACGCTGGGCAACTTCGAGCCCGGCGACCGCCAGGCGTTCCTCGCCGCCCTGGCCGACGAGCTGGACCCGGGGGAGGCGTTCCTCGTGGGCACCGACCTCGTCAAGGACGAGGCGACGCTGGTCGCGGCCTACGACGACGCCCAGGGCGTGACGGCCGCGTTCGACCTCAACACGCTCTCGGTGCTCAACCGGGTGCTGGGCGCGGACTTCGACCGCTCGGGGTTCGACCACCTCGCGGTGTGGGTGCCGCAGTCCAGCCGCATCGAGATGCGGCTGCGGGCCCGCCGCCCGATGCGCGTGCGGGTGCCGGAGCTGGACCTCGAGGTGGACTTCGCCGAGGGCGAGGAGATGCGCACCGAGATCTCGACCAAGTTCACGCGCGAGCGGGTCCGCGACGAGCTGGCCGCCGCGGGCTTCTCCCACGACGGGTGGTTCACCGACCCGCAGGACCGGTTCGCCCTGTCGCTGGCCGTCCGTCGCTGAACGACGCCACCGAGGACGACGCCGCCGAGGACACCGTCGGCGGCGCTGCGGGGGTCGCCCCGAGCGGTCCGCCGGGGGCCCGCGGCGACATCGCCGACAGCGGTGCGAGGGAGACGGGCGCCGGGGGCGCCACGGTGTCGGCGGCGTGGGCGGCGTCGTCAGCGGGGTCGTCAGCGGGGTCGTCCTCCGC
>CADCTH010000514.1 GCA_902805495.1 uncultured Actinomycetospora sp. | reverse complement strand
TGTCCATCGTCCCCCGGATGCCCCGGTAGTTCGTGGCGGCGTCCATGTCGATGGCGATGCCCCAGGTGTGCAACGAGATCGACCCCTCGGGGTCGCGCTCGATGAAGCGCGGGACGTAGCAGCCGTCGTAGGTCTTCAGCGTCCCGGCGAGACCGGCGTCCTGCACCTCCTGCAGCGCGCCGCGCAGCTGGGGGAGCATGAGGCGGTGGCAGGTGACCCGGCCCATGACCGGCACCACCTCGGTGCGGATGTTGTCGCGGACCCACCGGGCGTCCGGCTCGATGGTGCCGTCGGCGAAGTAGCGGTAGGAGAAGGCGCCGAGGTCCTCGGCCGCCTCGCCGCCGGTGAGCCGGGCGACGGGCGTCGGCACCTGCAGCAGGTCGACGGCGGCGTCGCCCGCCACCTCGCGGACCTCCGCCGCGAACACGACGGGATCGGTGCCGTCCGGTGCCGTGAGCAGCAGGGCGTTGCCCTGCGGCAGGCCGAGGGCGCGCCCGCGCTCCTGCTCCAGGACGAGGTCGGCGCGCGGCAGGCCGGTGGTGGCCAGCGCCCCCAGCCGGACCTCTGCGGTCGTCCCGCCGCCGGTGAGCGGGAGGACCGCGCCGAGGCGCAGGCCGCCGGCCTTGGCGGCCTCGTGGCTGACGACGGACTCGCCGCGTGCGACCGCCTGCCAGACGGGGTCGGACTCGGCGGTGCCGGCGGCCGTGAAGGCCCGGAACGTCGACGGGTCGACCGCGACGGTCGCCACCCGGCGCTGCCCGACGCTCAGCGTGCCGGCGCTCAGGAGCAGCGTGCCCGCCGGGTCCGACAGGGCGCGCAGCCGCTCGAGGACGGACGCGGACAGCGCCTGCGGGGCGACGACGAGCACGTCGGCGTCCTGGCGCCGCTCGAGCGCCCGGACCGGCGCGGCCCGCACCGGGGGAGGGGGCGCGGCCGTGGCGGCGGCGACCGGGGAGGTGCTCGGCGTCCCCGGGGTCGAGGTGGCCCGCAGCCCCGAGTCGGACGTGCCCGACCCGGCCGAGCAGGCGGACAGCGCCAGCGCCGCAGCCAGGGCGGTGCCGGCGACGGCGGCACGGGACCGTGGGGCGGCCCGGTCGAGCAGGAGGTGCACTGGGGACGACCACTTCCAGGAGCAGCGGGACGGACGTCGGACGGTCAGGGTCGACCCTCCTCCGACCGGGTGAACGACGGGCGTCCCCGGTGCGTGCCCGGCGCCAGCGGCCGCTGAACGCTGCCCGGGGCTAGGAGGCTGCGGCAGGGGCGATGAGGATGCCCTGGCCGGCGATGATGGCCTCGCGCTCGTGCTCGGACAAGCCGCCCCAGACGCCGTACGGCTCGCGGGCGGCGAGGGCGTGGGCGCGGCACTGCTGCAGGACGGGGCAGGAGGCGCAGACGGCCTTGGCGGACGCCTCCCGGTTGGCCCGGCGCGGGCCGCGCTCGCCCTCCGGGTGGAAGAACAGCTCGGTGTCCTTGCCCCGACACGCGCCGTGGAGCTGCCACTCCCAGAGGTCGGACTGGGGGCCGGGGAGGCGCGAGATGTCGGTCATGAGGGTTCCCCTCGCTTGGTGGGAGCCGGGTCAGGTTGGCTCCCTCTTGGTGGGAGGCTATACCGATTCACAAGTTGTTCAACCCCCGAATCGCTTCAGATCTTCCTCTGCATCGCGCCACGGGTTCGGCGAGTTCGACTCGCGGAGATCGCGGCGTGCCTCCATCCTTCGACGGTGGACGTGCAGCGGATGGCCGAGCCCGGGGAAGAGGACAGCCCTGAGCCCGACGTCGCGCACGACGACGGGCCACCGCTCGAGGCGCGGCTGACGGTCGCGGCGGTCGCCCACCGCCTCGGGGTGGCGCCGGCGACCCTGCGCACCTGGGCGCGCCGCTACGGCCTCGGACCGAGCGAGCACACGGCCGGCGCCCACCGCCGCTACACCGGGGCCGACCTGACGCGCCTGCAGACCATGCGCCGCCTCACCCTCGAGGGCGTCCCGCCCGGCGAGGCGGCCCGAGTCGCCCTCGCCCAGCCGCTGGTGGCCACCGCTGCGGACGACGCCCCGCTGCCCGACAGCCAGGGCCGGCTCGGTCCCCGCCGCGGCGGCCCGGGCGGCCGCGTGCTCGCGATGCCGGGCGCCGACGGGGTCGTGCGCGGGCTCGGCCGCGCGGCGATGGCGCTCGACGCCCACGCCGTGACCGCCATCGTCCGTGAGGAGGTCGCCCGCCACGGCGTCCTGCACACCTGGGACCACGTGCTGCGCCCGGTGCTGGTCGCCGTCGGCGCCCGCTGGGCGGCCACGGGGGAGGGCGTCGAGGTCGAGCACCTGCTGTCGGACTGCACCTCCGTCGTCCTGCGCGACATCGCCTCGTCCGCGCCCGAGCTGCCGGGCCGCCGGCCGGTGCTGCTGTCCTGCGCGCCCGACGAGCACCACAGCCTGCCGCTGCACGCGCTCGCCGCCGGGTTGGCCGAGCGGGGGGTCGGCGTCCGGACGCTCGGGCCGGCGATGCCCGGGTCGGCGCTGCAGGCGGCGGTCCGCCGCACCGGCCCGGCGGCGCTGTTCGTGTGGTCGCAGCTGCCGGGGACGGCCGACCCGGCCGTGCTCGAGGCGCTGCCGGTCACCCGGCCGC
>CADCTH010000513.1 GCA_902805495.1 uncultured Actinomycetospora sp. | reverse complement strand
TCCGGCGCCCCGACGTCCGCTCGGCCCGCGGCCGCGGGGTGTGGCTCGCCCGCCAGCTCAGCGACGTCCTGCACATCTGGAGCGGCGCCGACGGCACCCACGTGCGGCTGGAGCTCGGCGCGTAGGGCCTCCACGCGGACCAACCGAATGGTCTGTAACGAGTCCCCGCGGGAGAACGAGACACCAACAACGGATCGGGACGGAACGCCCGCGGGAGCGGCAGCGACCACCGATCCGCCACTTCCGTGCCGTTTCTCTGCCGGGGAGAGCTGTGTCCAAGAAGGGCTGGGCCGTCGGCGTCGTCGCGTTCCTCGCGATCGTCGGCTCCTGCAACCAGGAATCCGAGCCGACCACGACGGTGTCGTCGGCCGCCGCACCGGCGGTCACGACGACCGCGCCGAGCACCACGGTGCCGATCGCGCCGACCACGACCCCGCAGCCGACGGGCGAGACCGTCACCGTGACCCGGGTGGTCGACGGCGACACCTTCGAGATCGCGGGAGGCCGGCGCGTGCAGGTCCTGGGCATCGACTCCTGCGAGATCGGCACCTACGGCGGCACCCGGGCGAAGGAGTCCGCGGAGCTCTCGCTCGACGGTCGGTCGGTGGTGCTCGAGCGCGAGCCCGGCGTCGAACGCGACGAGGAGGGGCGGCTCCTGCGCTACGTCGCGACCACGCCGGGCAGTGACTTCGGCGAGACGATGGTGGCCCAGACCCACACCGGCATCGACGAGGACGGCGACGCCTCCGCCCGACGGATCGCCGACCTCCGGGCGCTGGAGTACAGCGCCCGCGACTGCTCCGAGCCGGACGATGCGCCCTCCACCAGCCAGTACGACGTCGACGTCGAGCTCGGCGACGATGACGACGACGGCCTGCCCGACGGCGCCCTGTCCGGCGGCTACTGCGCGCGCAAGTGGTGGTGCTGAGTGGGCGCCCTGCGGTGATCGGCCACCGCTGCGACATCCCGCGCGGGTCGTCGCGGACCAGGTGGTCGGCGCCCGCGTCGACCGCGTCGGCGCATCGATCCTCCTGCTCGGTCCGCGCCGCGCCCGTTGTCGGGGTCCGACGTGCACTTCACCTCCGATGAAGCACGTCAGGAAGAGATCACTCGCGTGCAGCTCTCGGTCGCCGAAGCGCTGCTCAGCCTCGTCGACACCAGCCAGCGCTTGGCGCCGTCCCGGCGTACAAGCTGACCGGAGCGCGGGTCACGAGGCACCGTCGAACGGGCCAGCGCGCTCCTCCTTCCGCGCTTCCGGTGGTCGGGCTGCGGGTGCTCCTGGTACGGATGTACCGGGACGACGGGCAGGCGGGTGTACCCACGGGGGCGGGAGGGTGCTTGGGGGACGCGGGGACCGACACGACAGTGCTGCGCCGCGCCGCCCAGCACCTGCGCACCGGCTTCGACGAGGCCGCCATCGGGATGGCGGCGACCGCCCTCGACGGTCGCTACCTGCGGGTGAACCCGGCGTTCTGCGCGCTCGTCGGCCGGGACGAGCAGCAACTGCTCTCGATGTCGCGCCAGGACCTGACCCACCCCGACGACACCTCGGAAGCCGACGCCCGCACCGACGCCGCCGTCGAGCGGGGCGCGCAGACCGTGCTGGTCGACAAGCGCTATCTGCACGCTGACGGACGGGAGATCCCGGTCCGGGTGGCCACCCGGATCATGCGCGACGCCGACGGGGAGCCGACCTACCTGTTCACCCAGGTCCTCGACGTCAGCGAGCTCGACGGGGCCCGGCGGCGCGCGCGAGCCGGGGAGCGCCGTCGCCGGCGCATCATCGAGTCGTCGGCCAACGGGTACGTCGAGATCGACGCCGAGGGTCGGGTGGTGGAGTGGAACGCCGCGGCCGAGCGCATCTTCGGGTGGACCGTCGCCGAGGTGCGCGGGCGGGACCTGGGCGGACTGATCGTCCCCGAGATGCACCGGGAGGCGCACCAGGCGGGGGTGCGGCGCCACCGCGACACCGGCACCGGGCCGCGGCTCAACCGCACGCTGGAGCTCGTGGCGCAGCGCCGGGACGGGTCGTCGGTGCCGATCGAGCTGACCGTCTGGTCCATCGACGACGACGCCGACGCCGACGATGGCCGGCCCCGCACCACCTACCACGCCTTCGTCCTCGACATCTCGCATCGACGGGCGGCGGAGGCGGCGCGGCGCCGACACTCGCAGATGTTCGCCGCGGTCCGTGACGCGGTGCTCGTGACCGACGAGGCCGGCGTCGTCGTGGACGCCAACCCGGCCGCGGCGACGGTGTTCGGCCGTCCCGTCGGCGAGCTCCTCGGCCGCGGTGCCCGCACGCTGGCGACCGGTCCGGCCCCGGAGGGGGTGTCGGCCGTCACGGGTCCCTGGTCCGGCGATCTCCTCCTGCACCGCCCCGACGGGACGACGGGGACCAGCGAGTGCACCGTCACCGTCCTGCGCGACGAGGACGGCACCCCGGTCGGCACCGTGGAGGTGCACCGTGACGTCACCGAGGACCGAGCCACGCAGCGCGACCTCGTCCGCGCTGAGCAGCGGTTCCGGCTGACGTTCGACAACGCGCCCACCGGGATCGCCCTGGTCGACCTGGCGGGCCGCCTGCTGCAGGTGAACGCCGCGTTCTGCCGGGTCGTGGGGTATGACGAGGACGAGCTGCTGGCGCGGACGTTCCAGGACATCACCCACCCCGACGACCTCGAGGCCGATCTCACCCTGTTCCGGGGGCTGCTGGCCGGTGAGGCCGAGAGCTACGCGCTGGAGAAGCGCTACGTCCACGCCGCGGGCCACGTGGTGTGGATCCACCTCTCGGTGGCGCTGGCCCGGGACGAGCAGGGCGCACCGCTACACGTGATCAGCCACATCGAGGACATCACCGACCGGCGCGCCCGCACGGAGCAGCTGCGCGACCTCGCCCTGCGCGACCCGCTGACCGGCGTCGCCAACCGGGCCCGCTTCCTGGCCGAGCTCGACGACGCCGTCGCCCGCGCCGGACCCGGGGCCCTGCTCGGCGTCGTGTTCCTCGACCTCGACGGGTTCAAGCAGGTGAACGATCGCTTCGGCCACCCCGCGGGCGACGAGCTGCTGCGGCTGGCCGCGTCACGGCTGGAGGCGGCGCTGCGACCGGTGGACATCGTAGCTCGCTTCGGCGGTGACGAGTTCGCCCTGCTGCTGCCGTCCCTGCCGCGTGCGCAGGACGCCGCGGCCATCGCCGACCGGGTGCTCGCGGCGCTGGTCGCGCCCTACGAGCTCGAGGGTCGCCGGGCGCCGGTGTCGGTCACGGCGAGCATGGGTATGGCCCTGGCCGCCGACGACGCCCTGGCCGCGGCCGCGCTCCTCGCCGCGGCGGACGGTGCGATGTACCGGGCCAAGCGGCACGGCAAGAACGCCTACGTCGTCGCCTAGGAGTACACCCGTCGCCACGGGGGTCAAGATCCATCCCAGCATCCCAGCATCCCAGCGACACGCGGTCCCGTCGCCACCGACGGCGCAGTGGTACGACACGGGTGACCAGGAGCGCCTGCTCGACGATGACCGCGGGCCGCCTGCTCCGTCCGGTGCGGGACGGGCCAGCCCGAGGACGCCTGCGAGACGCCGGGGTCAGAGCGGCTGGACGTCCGGGTTCGCGTACTCCCGCATGAGGTCGAGCACCACCTTCTGGCGCTCGTCCTCGAGCCTGGGGACCGCATGGGGGACGTCGGGTGCTTCGTCGCCGCGCGCAGCCGGGAGGTCGGCGCCCTCGTCGTCGGAGATGTGCGCCATCGACCAACGCGCGAAGACGCGGTCGTCGACGGTGTGGGCGTCGAGCAGGACCACGTCTTCGTGGCGCGGGTCGGCGGCGATGGTGGCGTAGAGATCACGCACCGTTGCCTCGTCACCCTCGAGCACCTGGACGAAGGTGTCCTCCCAGACCAGCAAAGCACCGCTCAGCCCGAGATCGGTGTTGTTGCGGCGCGACAACTCGAAAATCTCTTCGAGCTCCGCAGGCCGGTTCTCGCGCTCCATGGTCGCGCTGCTGCGGTAGACCAGACGGAAGACGGGTGTTCCGGAATCCGCGGTCGTGTCGGTCATGTTGTCGCACTCCTTCGCGGGCTCGCTCCGCCTCGACTGGACGAGCGTCCCGGGTCCGGCATCGTGGGACGGCGGGTATCCCCACGCCCCGCGGTGTCGACACCTGGGCGTGCCGGGTTGCCCATCGGCGTTTGCGCTGTCCTGCCTCGTGCGCGCACCCTGCGGTGGTGGGAGCCGCTGTCGGTCGTCCTGCCGCCACGATGGCAGCGGCGCCCATCGTGGCCTCGGGGCACGACGTGGCGGGGTAGGAACGCGAACACCCAGCCTCTGAGTTGTGGAGCCGCCTTCGGGATTCGAACCCGAGACCTACGCATTACGAGTGCGTTGCTCTGGCCAGCTGAGCTAAGGCGGCGGCACGAAGAGTGTAGGCCAGGGCCCCGGCCGCGCGGGCGAGCGGGTGTGGTCATGCCAGCAGGAGCACCCCCAGCACGACGAGAGCGGCGACCTTCACGCCCTCGAGCCCGATGTAGGCCAGGTGCAGGCGCGAACGGGGCAGGGTCTCGCCCGCCAGCACGCGGTCGGAGCGGCGGTTGAGGCGCGGGCGGACGAGGACGAGCTCGGCGAGCAGGACCACGACGAGCACGCCGATCGCCACGCCCTGTCCGGTGGGGACGCCGGCCAGCACGCCGGCCACCACCACGACCACCGCCAGCACCACCTCGGCGACGTTGAGCGCGCGGAACACCAGGCGGCCGATGCCCAGGCCGATCACCGTGGTCACGCCCGGCGCCCGGAACTTCAGCGGCGCCTCGAGGAACGAGATCGCCAGCACCATGCCGAGCCAGACGAACGTCGCCGCCGTCGCCACCGCCATGTGTCCCGGTATACCGCGCGACCACTTCGGTGGCGGGAGCCGCGCTCAGCGCGGTGACCGCCACCGAAGTCGCACCGCGCGCTGACGATCAGCTCGCCGGGTGCAGGGGTGTGGGCAGCCGGTCGAGGCGCACGCCGAACAGGTCGCGGTACGCGTCCAGCGCCTCCTGGTCGCCCAGCTTCTCCTCGGTCCGCGTGCCGTCGCCGGCGGTCCGCAGCAGCGTCGTGCCCTGCATCGTGACGCGGCCGTCGTCGACCGGCAGGGAGCAGACCGGGACGCGGGTGAACCACGAGTCCGGATGCGTCGACTGCCAGAAGCAGGTCGGCTCGAAGTCCTCGCGGCTCCGCGGGTGCAGCTCGAGGCGGTAGCCGGGCTCGCCGGCGGGGCTGCGGACGTCGAGGTCGCCGTCCTCGGCCGGGGCGAGCTGCGGCGAGGGCGCGGTGAGGTCGATCGGCCCGACGCCGAAGCGGCCGAAGCCGACGTCGACGAGGTGCGGCACGCCGCCGTCCACCACCCGCAGCGCCGCGTGCGCGAGCGGGGCGGTGAACTCCCCGTCGCCCGCGACCCGCGCGCCGAGCAGCGTCACCTCGTGGCCGAGCTCGCGCAGCAGCCACGCGAACGCCCCGTTGAGCTCGTGGCAGAACCCGCCCCGGCGCCTGGTGACGATCTTGTCGTAGAGCGACGCGGGGTCCAGGACGATCGGCTCGCCGAGGTGGATGGAGAGGTTCTCGAACGGCACGGTGCGCAGGTGGCGCTCGACCAGCACGTCGAGCGGGTCGCCGTCGTCGGCACCGATCCGCGCCAGGTAGGCCGTCACGTCCACACGCCCGGTATACACGGTGGCATGCGCGTCGCCCTGGCCCAGATCCTCGCGACCGACGACCCGGCCGAGAACCTCGAGATCGTCGCCGACCACACCGCGCTCGCCGCGCAGCAGGGCGCGACGGTCGTGGTGTTCCCCGAGGCGACGATGTGCCGGTTCGGGGTGTCGCTCACGCCCGTGGCCGAGCCGCTGGACGGGCCGTGGGCCTCCCGCGTGCGCGCGATCGCCGAGGAGCACGGCGTGGTCGTCGTCGCCGGCATGTTCACCCCGACCGACGACGGCCGTGTCACCAACACGCTGCTCGTCACGGGCCGGGGCGTCGACACCGCCTACGACAAGATCCACCTGTACGACGCGTTCGGGTTCGCCGAGTCCGACACGGTGGCGCCGGGGGCGAAGCCGACGACGGTGACCGTCGACGGGACGACGCTCGGGCTCGCCACCTGCTACGACATCCGCTTCCCCGAGCTCTTCCGCGCCCTCGCCGACCAGGGCGCCACGGTGACGCTGCTGCCGGCGAGCTGGGGCGCGGGCCCGGGCAAGGTCGAGCAGTGGCAGCTCCTGGTGCGCGCGCGGGCCGTCGACGCGACGACGTTCGTGCTCGCCGCCGACCAGGCCGACCCGGCGAGCCGCGGCATCGACGCCGGGAAGGCGCCGCGCGGCGTCGGGCACAGCCTGGCCGCGTCACCGTTCGGGGTGACGATCGACGAGCTCGGCGCGGAGCCGGGGCTGCCCGTGGTCGACGTCGACCCCGAGCAGATCCCCGACGTCCGCGCCGCGCTGCCGGTGCTGGCGAACCGCCGGCTCTAAGCCGCCTGGGCCGGGCTGGTCATCCAGCGCACCCGGTCCTGGTGCGGCGCGAGTCGGCTGAGCAGGTCGCGACGCGCCGCCGGGTCCGCCGGGGCGGTGAAGGCACGGTCGCGGGTGAGCCGGGCACGCACCGGGCTCGGGTCGAGCACGATGACCTTCGCGGCGCCGCGGAGCCTGGTCTCCAGGTCGGCGTCGCGGGAGGTGGCGGCGGCGCCGCCGACACGGTCGGCCAGGACCTCCGCCGCGGCGAGACCGCGGGCGTCGGGCCGGGCGGCGACGACGAGGACGGGGGCCTCGCCGGAGCTCTGTCGAGGCGCGGGGACGATGACGTCGGAGGGGGTGGGGCGCGTGGGAGTGCTCATCGGGCAGTGCTCCAGGTTGGTCGCCGCGACGCGACGACGCTTGGGTGTTACATCTGTATAGACGCCTGTGATGCTCATCGGTTTCCTGCCGGCGATGGTGATCCGTACCTCCCCGTACCTCACCGCAGCACCCCGCGCAGGACGTCGAGGAAAGCCTCGGGGGCGTCCTCGGTGAGGAAGTGCCCGGCGCCCGGCAGGACGTGCAGACGGGCGCCAGGGATCGCGTCGCGGAGGGCCTCGCCCGTCGCCGGCGGGAGCCACGTGTCCTCGGCGCCCCACACGACGTCGGTCGGGACGGCGATGTCGCCGAGCCGTTCGACGACCTCGCGGGTGTGGTCCTCGTCCAGCCCCTCGACGTGGTCGAGGTAGCGCTGCTGGCCGTCCCGGCCGGCGAAGCGGTCGAGGTAGGCCCGCTCGACCTCGGGGGGCAGCGTGCCGGCGACGGCGGTGCGCAGGTGACCGGCGATCATCGCCTCGAACAGGTAGGCGGGCATCCCGCGATAGGTGGCGAGGTGCTCCCGGACGTGCCGCGTGCCGCCCGTGATCCAGGGCGGGAACACCGCGGCGTCGGCGACGACGAGCGCGCTCGCGGGCGTGCCGTGCACGAGGTGGGCGCGCAGGACCGTGGTGGCGCCGATGTCGTGGCCGACGAGCACCGGCGCGGCGAGGCCCCAGTGCTCGACCAGCGCGGCGAGCGTCTGCGCGTGGCCCGCGGCCGACGGGAGGTCCCCGGTCGGGGCGCCGGTCGAGTCGCCGTAGGTCGGCAGGTCCCACAGGTACACGGGCCGGTCCTGCGCGAGGTCCGGCGCGACCCGGCGCCACAGGTAGGACCACGACGGCGTGCCGTGGGTGAGGACGACGGGCGTGCCGGGGCGGTCGGCCCCGAGCACGTCGACGGCGATCGTCCCGGTGGGCAGGTCCACGCGGTCGCGCAGGGCCCAGGTCGCGGTCTCGGTCGGCACGGTTCCTCCTCAGGGGTAAAGTTCGGCTGAGGGCCTTACCGTAGGAGAGGTTGCGTAAGGGATGCAAGCGTTCTTTGACGATTACGTGAGGCTGGCCGGGCTCGCGACCGAGCTCGTCAACACCGCACCCGGCGTCTGGCACGGCGAGGACCAGCTCTCGGACCCGGCCGCGCTGACCGGCTTCCTCGCCGAGCACGGGATCGACGCGGAGCCGGCGACGCGGGACCTCGACGCGGTCCGCGACCTGCGCACGGGACTCCGGGAGGTCCTCGACGCGCGGGACGCCGAGGTGATCGCGTCGGGGGCCTCGGAGCTCGCCGCGCGGGGCCTCGGCACCGTGGGGCTCGCGCCCGACGCGCAGGGCCGGCAGCAGTGGTGCGCCCGGTCGCGTCCCGATGCCGACCTCGCCGATCACCTGGCCGTGCTCGCCGGCGTCGGCGTGCTCGGGGCGCTGCGCACGCTGGGCCCCGAGCGCTTCCGCGACTGCGCGTCGGACACGTGCTCGGGCGTCTTCATCGACACCACCCGCCCGGGACGGCGGCGCTACTGCATGCCCGACCTGTGCGGCAACCGCGCCAACGTCGCCGCCTACCGCGCTCGGCGACGGGCGACCAGCTGACACCGGACGTCAGGGGTCAGCGCAGGGCCCCACCGAGGTCGGCGGCCGCGACGACCGCGACGAGGAGCGGGACGACCGCCGTGGACGGCACGCGGTAGTGCCGGCCGTCCTGCTCGACGAGGCGTGCGGCGGTGAGGGTGCGCAGGTGGTGGTAGAGCTGGCCGGTGGACGAGAGCTCGGCCGCCGCGACCAGCTCGCCCGTCCCCGCCGGCCCGGCCAGCAGGCGACGCACGAGGGCCAGGCGCACGGGGTGGCCGAGCGCGGCGAGGACCTCGGTGACCGGGCCCGCGGGCAGGGCGAGCGAGGCCGCCGCGTCGTAGGCGATCGACCACGACACCGGCCCCGCGCCGTCGGCCAGCCGCACCTGCCCGCGGTACGAGATCTCGCCCGCCTCGCCCGACGGCTCCTCGGACCCGGCGCGCCCGCCGAGCCCGGCCTCGAGCGCGGCCACCCGTTCCTCGAGCGCCGCGAGGCGTGCTGCCGCGTCATCGTCGTCGGGGCCGTCGGGGTCGTCGGGCACCGGTCGATCGTCTCAGGCGACGCAGAGGACCCGGGCGCGGTCCGTGGGGTCCTCGAGGGACGCGGCCAGCAGGCGCGTCTGGGCCAGGCCGACCGCCGCCGTGTCGGTCGTGGCCGCGAACCCCCGACCGAGCAGGACGCCGATCCCGATCGAGCCGTCCGGGCGGCGGATGCTCAGGGCCATCGTGCCGACGCCGGGAAACGACCCGCCCTTGAACGCCCGCACCTGGCCGTCGGGTCGCGGCCCGAGGTACTCGAGCTGGGCGCGGGCGACCTCGGCGCCGGGGCCGAACGAGCCGTTGATCAGCGCGCGCCACAGCCCGGCGAGCTGCGCGGCCGAGCCCGTCGACGTCGCCCTCGCCCACTGCTCGCTCTCCAGCAGGTAGGCCTCGACGTCCTGGGCCTGCTCCACGAGGCGGCGCCGCGAATCGTCGCGGAAAGCGGGGTCCGACGCGAAGCGCTGGGCCAGGGCGAGCTCGGCGGGACCGCGTGCGGTGCGCGGCGCGGACAGGGGCGGCGCCTCCTGCGGCCGGACGAGGGCCAGCTGCGCGCCGAGCTCGGAGGGCAGGTCCAGGTCGCGCCAGCCGCCCGCGGTCGCGGCGTCGACCAGGGCCTGGTCGCCGAGCCGGTCGCGCAGGTAGTCGGTGGCGGCGTTGTCGCTCTGCTGGACCATGCCCGCCACCAGGGCGGACAGCGGCACCGTGCGCTGCGGGTCGGCGGCGTTCCCGGCGGCGTCGTGCGGGACGCCGAGCAGGTCGAGCGTCGCGATGTGGGCTCCGCCGTCGGACGGGAGGTACCAGCGCTCCCAGTCGGCGAGCTGCACCGGCTCGTCGGGGTTCAGCCGCCCCTCCGCCACGGCCCGCCCGTACGCCGCGACGTGCACGATCTTGACCGCCGACGCGAGCGGCATCGGCCGCTCCGGCGCGTGCGAGACCACGGAGTCCGGCGCGCCCCGCCCGTCGTCGACGACGAGGGCGACGTCGTCGGGCTGGGCGGCGAGGAGGCCGATCCAGCCCGTGTCCGAGACCGGGTCGGCGGCCGGTGCCGGCGCGCAGGTCGCGGGACGGGGCGGGTTCGCGGGCACCGACGCCGCGGGCACGTCGGCGGTGGTGCCGCTGCCGGGCTCCGGCTCCGAGGAGCACGCCGCGGGAGCGAGCAGCACGGCCGCGAGCGCGAGGCCGACGATGACGGTTTTCCGTGATTCCGGCACAACGACAACCTAGCAGTCGGCGCCCGCCCTACGGTCGGGCGAACGGCTCCTCAGCCCGAGCGCAGCGCCGTGACGAGGGCGTCGATCGCGATCTCCGGCTTCACGTTCGCGCCGAGGGCGTCGCGGCACGCCAGGACCGCCTCGAGGCGGCGCAGGGAGGACTCGGGCGTGCTGTCGCGCGCTGCCGCGCCGATCTCGGTGGCGCGGTCGGGGTGGGTCGAGGTGACCGACGCGCCGACACCGCGGACGAGGACGTCGCGGTAGTAGCCGGCGAGGTCGACCAGCGCGCGGTCCAGCGCGTCGCGGCGGTTGCGGGTGGTGCGGCTCTTCTGCTTCTTCTCGAGGTCCTTCTCGGCGGCGCGTGCCGAGCGCTGCGCCTGCGCGGTGCCCTTGCCCGTGCCGCCCGCGCCGAGCGAGACCGCGAGCTCCTCGCGCTCGGACTCGTCGCGCGTCGCAGCGAGGGCGGCCGCCTCGGAGTCGGCGGCGCCCATCATGGCGTCGGAGGCAGCGAAGGCGTCGGCCGGCGACTGCAGCGCCCGCGGGAGGGCGAGGACGGCGTCGCGCTCCTCGCGCGCCTCGGGGATGCGGGCGAGGCGCCGGGCGCGCCCGATGTGCCCGCCGCACACCGAGGCGGCCCACGCGGCGGTCTGCTCATCGACGCCGTCGCGCTCCACGAGCACCGCGGCGATCGCGTCGGGTGCGGGAGTCCGGAGACGGACCACGCGGCAGCGCGAGCGGATGGTCACCGAGATGTCGTCGGGGTGCTCCGACGGGCAGCAGAGCAGGAACACGGTGTGCTCGGAAGGCTCCTCGACCGACTTGAGCAGCGCGTTGGACGCCTGCTCGACGAGCCGGTCCGCGTCCTCGATGATGACGACCTGCCAGCGCGCGGTGGTGGGGCGGCGGGCCGCGATGTTGATCGTCGCCCGGATCTCGTCGACCTTGATCGACAACCCCTCGGGGACGATCTCGCGCACGTCGGCGTGGGTGCCGGCCATGACCGTGCGGCACGCCGCGCAGGTGCCGCAGCCCTGGTCGGGGCACTCCAGCGCCGCCGCGAACGCCCGCGCGGCCACCGAGCGCCCCGAGCCGGGCGGGCCGGTGAACAGCCAGGAGTGCGTCATGGCGCCGCTGACGGCGGGCGTCCCGTCGTCCGGGTCGCCGGAGAACCGCACCCGCGCCGCGTGCGCCGCGGCGGCCTGCAGCTCCTCGACGGCCGCGGGCTGCCCGACGACCTGCGACCAGACGCTCACCCGCCCGATGATGCCCCACCCGTCCGACGGTCGACGAGGACGCCGTCGAGCAGCCGGAGCAGGACCTCGCGGACCTCGACGCGGGCCCGGTCGCGGTCCGCGGCCTCGGCGATGACCATCGCCCCCTCGTCGAGCGCCCCGATCAGGACGTGCGCGAGGGGCCGCAGCGGTTGCGGCGGGAGCTCGCCCGCGTCGACGGCCGCCTGCAGGAGCCCCTCGGTCATCCCGAGCGTGTAGCGCTGGGTGAGCTCGCGGAACCGCTTCCACCCCAGCACGCTCGGCCCGTCGAGCAACACGACCTGGCGGACCTCGGGATCGACGCAGACGGCCAGCCAGGCGTCGAGCGCCACCCGGAGAACCGTGGCCGGCGTCGTCGCGCCGGCCGCGACCACCGCGGCGGCGAGCTCGTCCAACACCCGCTGCTCGACGTCCTCGAGCACCGCCACGAAGAGGGCGGTCTTGTCCGCGAACTGGTGGTACATCGCGCCCCGGGTCACCCCGGCCTCCCGGGCGATCTCCGGGGTGCCCACGTCCGCGTACCCGCGCTCCCCCCACAGCCGCCGGGCGGCGGCCCGGAGGGCCTCGCGGGTCGCGGACGAGCGCTCTCCCTGCGTCCGCCTCTTCTGTTCCATACACCCTGCCGGTAAGTTACGGACAGCCTGCACGCAAGTATGAGTCCCCGGAGGAACCGTGCCCACCATCGATCTCGACACCGCGACCATCCACTACGAGTCCGTGGGGCCCGACACCGGCCGCCCCGTGGTGTTCGTCCACGGCTACGCGATGGGCGGGGCCTTGTGGTCCCCGCTCGCGACGCGGCTGGCCGCGCGGGGCCTGCGCTGCCTCGCGCCGACCTGGCCCCTCGGCGCCCACCCCACGCCGCTGCGCCCGGGCGCCGACCCCACGCTGCCCGGCGTCGCCGCGACGGTGGGCGCGTTCCTCGACGCGCTCGACCTCTCCGACGTGGTGCTGGTCGGCAACGACACCGGCGGCCTGGTCGCCCAGCTCGTCGCCGTCCACCACGGCGAGCGTCTCGGCGCCCTGGTGCTGACCAGCTGCGACGCCTTCGAGCACTTCCCGCCGCCCGTCCTGCGGCCGTTCGTCCTGGCCGCGCGCCACCCCGTGTCCTTCCGCGCGGCCGTGCGGACGCTGGGCTCGAGGCTGGTGCGCCGGCGGGCCTACGGCGGGCTGGCGCACCGCGACGTGGAGCCCCTGGCCGCGCAGTGGGTCCGGCCCGCCCTCGACGACCCCCGCATCACCGAGGACCTCCGGCGCCTCACGGCCTCGCTGGACCGCCGGACCTCGCTGGACGTCGCGGCGCGGCTCGGCGAGGTCAGGCCGCCGGTCCTCGTGGCCTGGTCGGCCGACGACGCCTTCTTCCCCGTTGGCGACGCGCAGCGGCTCGTCGACGCGATGCCCCGGGCCACGCTGCGGATCGTCCCGGGCGCCCGCACCTTCTCCATGCTCGACCAGCCCGACGTGCTCGCCGAGGCCGTCGCCGACCTGGCGGTCGCCACGCCGTCGGCGTGAGGCCGGACCGTCAGGACGAGGCGCTGCGCGCCGTCTCGCCCTGAGGGATCACCCGCGCCACCAGCGGGGCGAGCAGCTCGCGCACGCGGGCGGCCACGTCGGCGGGGTCGCCGTCGGCCTCCACGCGGACGTAGCGGCCGGGGTCCGCCGACGCCATCTCCGTCAGCGTCCGCTGGACCTGCCAGGTGTCGACGATCCCGCCGGTGACCGGGGCGGCGTCGTGGACCCGGGGGTCGCGGTCGAGCAGCACGGTGACGTCCGGGCGCAGCGAGCCCGTGGCCCAGGCCCCGAGGCGCTGCAGGTCGGCGGCGTCGAGCTCGTCGCCGACGCGGGCCAGCGGCGAGTCGAGGCTCTCGATGACGACGACCCGGCCGGCGCGCAGGGCGGGCAGCACCTCGTGGGTGAGCACGTCGGCGCGCACCGCGGCGGCGACGAGCGCCCGCGCCCGCTGG
>CADCTH010000512.1 GCA_902805495.1 uncultured Actinomycetospora sp. | reverse complement strand
CCGCTCGCTGAACCTGGCAGTCGCGCTGCGCAACCCGGACGAGGGCGGCGCCGAGCGGTTCGCCCGGGTCAAGGTGCCGAACAACGTGCCGCGCTTCGTCACCGTGCAGAACGACAGCCGCGGGGTCCGTGGTCGCACGCCGGGCGCCCCCGCCGCGCCCACCGCGCCGGCCGCCGGCGACCTGCCCGTGGACCGGTACGACAGCCGGGAGCTGTCGTGGCTGGAGTTCAACGCGCGCGTGCTGGCGCTGGCCGAGGACACCAGCCAGCCGCTGCTCGAGCGGGCGAAGTTCCTGTCGATCTTCGCGTCGAACCTCGACGAGTTCTACATGGTGCGGGTCGCCGGGCTGAAGCGCCGCGACCAGGCCGGTCTCGCCGTGCGCGGCGCCGACGGGCTCACGCCGCGCGAGCAGCTGGGCCGCATCGCCGAGCGCACCCAGGAGCTCGCGCACAAGCACGCCCGCGTGTTCCGCGACGAGGTGGCCCCGGCCCTCGAGGACGCGGGCGTCCACGTCATCGACTGGTCGCAGGTCACCGAGGCCGCGCGCCCCCGGCTCTCGGAGTGGTTCGCGCGCCAGGTGTTCCCGGTGCTCACGCCGCTGGCCGTGGACCCCGCGCACCCCTTCCCCTACATCTCCAACCGGTCGCTCAACCTCGCGGTCGCCGTGCTCGACCCCGAGACGGGCGCCGAGCACTTCGCCCGGGTCAAGGTGCCGAACAACGTGCCGCGGCTGGTGCGCGTCGGGCGTGACCCCGAGGAGGACGGCGGCTCCGACCGGGAGGCGTGGTTCCTGCCCATCGAGGACCTCATCGCCGAGAACCTCGACCAGCTCTTCGAGGGCATGCGGGTCACCGAGCACCACGTGTTCCGCGTGACGCGCAACGCCGACCTCGAGGTCGAGGAGGACCGCGACGAGGACCTCCTGCAGGCCCTCGAGCGGGAGCTGGCCCGGCGCCGGTTCGGCCCGCCGGTGCGCCTCGAGGTCACCGACACGATGAGCGGGCACATGCTCGAGCTGCTGCTGCGCGAGCTCGACGTCGACCCGCACGACGTCGTGCAGGTGCCGAGCCTGCTGGACCTCTCGGCGCTCATGGAGCTGATGGCGCTCAACCGCCCGGACCTCAAGGACCCGGTGTTCGTGCCGGCCACGCACCCGGCGTTCAGCGAGGGCGAGACGCCCAGGAGCGTGTTCGCCACGCTGCGCGAGGGCGACGTCCTGGTGCACCACCCCTACGACTCGTTCTCCACGAGCGTCCACCGCTTCATCGAGCAGGCCGCGGCGGACCCGAAGGTGCTCGCGATCAAGCAGACGCTCTACCGCACCTCGGGCGACTCGCCGGTCGTCGAGTCGCTGATCGACGCGGCGGAGGCCGGCAAGCAGGTCGTCGCCGTCGTCGAGATCAAGGCCCGCTTCGACGAGCGCGCCAACATCGGGTGGGCGCGCGCCCTGGAGCGCGCGGGCGTGCACGTCGTCTACGGCCTGGTGGGCCTCAAGACCCACTGCAAGGCCGTGCTCGTCGTGCGCCAGGAGGGCTCGACGATCAAGCGCTACTGCCACCTGGGCACCGGCAACTACAACCCGAAGACCGCGCGCCTCTACGAGGACATCGGGGTGTTCACCGCCGACGAGACGATCGCCGCCGACCTCACCGACCTGTTCAACGTGCTGACCGGCTACGCGCGGCGCACGTCGTACCGCAAGCTGCTGGTGGCGCCGTACGGGCTGCGGCGCGGGATCGTCGAGCGGATCCACACCGAGCGCGAGCGGGCCGAGCGCGGCGAGTCGTCGGGTATCCGGATCAAGGTCAACGGGCTGGTCGACGAGCAGGTGATCGACGCGCTGTACCGGGCCTCGGCGGCCGGGGTGCCGATCGACCTCGTCGTGCGGGGCGTGTGCTCGCTGCGGGCGGGCGTGCCGGGGCTCTCGGAGAACATCCGCGTGCGCTCGATCCTCGGCCGGTTCCTCGAGCACTCGCGGATCTTCCACTTCGTGGGGGCCGACGAGTACTGGATCGGCAGCGCCGACATGATGCACCGCAACCTCGACCGCCGGGTCGAGGCGGTCGTGCCCGTCGCCGACCCGCGCCTGACCGCGCAACTGGACCAGATCCTCGACTCCACGACCGCCCCGTCGACCCGGTGCTGGGTGCTCCAGCCCGACGGTTCGTGGGACCCGTGGCCCGTGGCGTCCGGCGAGGACCACGCGGGACTCGCGGTGGAGGACCACCAGGTGCGGCTGCTGCGGCGCCGCCAGGCCGAGTGACGGGCCCGACCGACGACCGACCCACGACGACGCGGAGCCCGAGCCGATGACGATCCACGCCGCCGGGGCCGTCCTGTGGCGCCCGTCCGCCGCCGACCCGTCCGGGACCGAGGTGGCCGTGGTCCACCGCCCGCACCACCGGGACTGGAGCCTGCCCAAGGGCAAGGTCGACCCCGGCGAGACGCGGGTCGACGCCGCCGTGCGCGAGCTCGCCGAGGAGACGGGGTACGCCGCCGTCCTCGGCCGGCACCTGCGCTCGGTGCACTACCGGATCGGGGCCGAGGACAAGATCGTCGACTTCTGGGCGGCGCGCGCCGGCGACGGCGGGTTCACCCCGGGCGACGAGACCGACGAGTTGCGCTGGGTCTCCCCCGACGAGGCCGCGGCGCTCGTGTCGTACTCGTCGGACCGCGAGGTCCTCGACGCGTTCACCGCGCGCCCGCCGACGCTGCGGACCGTGCTGCTCGTGCGCCACGCGCTGGCGGGGCGGCGCTCGGAGTGGGCGGGGCCCGACGGCGAGCGCCCGCTCGTCGACGAGGGCCGGGCGCAGGCGCAGAAGCTGGCGGCGCTGTTCGCGCGCTTCGGGGTCGACGCCTTGTACGCGGTGCCCAAGACCCGTTGCCGGCAGACGCTCGCGCCCTACGCCGAGGCCACGGGCCTGGCCGTGCACGACGTCCCCGAGCTCGGCGACGGCGCCGTGGAGCGCGACGACGAACCGGCACGCGCGACGCTCGAGCAGCTCGCGACCGGCGGGGCGACCGCCGCGGTCTGCGCGCAGGGCGACGGCATCCCGCACCTCGTGAGCGCGCTGGCCGTGGCCGCGGAGAAGGCCGGCACCGCGCCCACCTCCGACCGCGACCTCACCGACCCGCCGTGCCGCAAGGGCAGCACGTGGGTGCTCTCGTTCGACGCCGAGGGGACGCTCGCCGCGGCGGACTACCACCGCGACGCCGCGTTCTAGCCTGGTACCACCTCACGAGCGCTTCTCCGCCTGGAACGTGTCCTCGTCGGCACCGCGGCGCCAGTAGCCCGAGATCGACAGCCGGTCGCGGTCGAGGCCGCGCTCGTCGACCAGGTGCCGGCGCAGGGCTTCACCTCGCCGGTCTCGCCGTGGACGAACGCGTGCACGGTGCCCGCCGGCCAGTCGGCGCCCTGCACCGCGGTGACGAGGTCCTCGCCCGCGTCGCGGTGCAGCCAGCGCAGGGACAGGTCGGCGTCGGTGACGAGCGCCATCTCGTCGTCCGGGCCGTCGACCTGCACGTACGCGTGGACGGGCACGCCCGCGGCGACGCGCTCGAGCGCGGCGGCGATCGCGGCCAGGGCGGCCTCGTCACCGACGAGCACGTGCGCGTCGGCCTCGGGCGACGGGCTGTACGCGCCACCGGGGCCCATGAACACGAGCACGTCGCCCGGCTGCGCCGCGAGCGCCCACGGCCCGGCCACCCCGAGGTCGCCGTGCACCACGAAGTCGATCGCCATCTCGCCGGCGGCGTGGTCGAGCGAGCGGACCGTGTAGGTGCGCACGATCGGCCACGCCTCGCGCGGCACCGACGCGCGGATCGCGGCGACGTCGAACGGCGTCGGGTGGTCGACGCCGGGGCGCGGGAACGGTGCGCAGCACCTGCAGGCGGTGGCCCTCGTGGTTGGGCGACCTAAGTCGTCACCGGCTTGTGCGCCGGGCGCGTCGCCTCGTAGGCCGTGATGTCCTCTTCGTGGCGCAGCGTCAGGCCGATGTCGTCGAGACCCTCGAGCAGGCGCCAGCGGCTGTACTCGTCGACGGTGAACGACACCACCACGTCGTCCGCGGTGATCGTGCACGCCTGCAGGTCGACGGTGAGCTCCAGGCCCGGTCGCTCCCCGATCTTCTTCCACAGCAGCTCGACGTCGGACTGCGCGACCGTCGCGGCCAGCAGGCCCGCCTTCGACGCGTTGCCCTTGAAGATCTCGCCGAAGCGCGACGAGACCACCGCGCGGAAGCCGAAGTCCATCAGTGCCCAGACGGCGTGCTCGCGGGACGAGCCGGTGCCGAAGTCGGGGCCGGCGACGAGCACGCTGCCGCGCGAGTAGGGCTCGGTGTTGAGGACGAAGTCCGGGTCCGACCGCCAGGAGGCGAACAGCCCGTCCTCGAAGCCCGTGCGCGTCACGCGCTTGAGGTAGACGGCCGGGATGATCTGGTCGGTGTCGACGTTCGACACGCGCAGCGGCGTGCCGATGCCGGTGTGGGTGGTGAAGGCGTCCACGTCGGGCTCCTCAGGCGAACTGCAGCGTGGTGGGCGTGCTGGACCCGCGCAGGTCCTCGGGCGACGAGAGCGTGCCGCGCACGGCGGTGGCCGCGGCGACCGGCGGCGACACGAGGTGCGTGCGCCCGCCCTTGCCCTGGCGGCCCTCGAAGTTGCGGTTGGACGTCGACGCGCACCGCTGGCCGGGGGCGAGCTGGTCGGGGTTCATGCCGAGGCACATCGAGCAGCCCGCGGAGCGCCACTCGGCGCCGGCCTCGGTGAACACCGCGTCCAGGCCCTCCTCCTCGGCCTGCTTCTTCACCTTCATCGAGCCGGGGACGACGAGCATCTGGACGTCGTCGGCGACGTGGTGGCCCTTGAGGACGTCGGCCGCGGCGCGCAGGTCCTCGATGCGGGCGTTGGTGCACGAGCCGAGGAAGACCACGTCCACCGCGATGTCGCGCAGCTTCGTGCCGGGCTCGAGGGCCATGTACTGCAGCGCCTTGCGCGTGGCCGCCGCGTCGTCGTCGTCCATCGCCGCGGGATCCGGCACGCTCTCGGCCAGCGGCAGCCCCTGGCCGGGGTTGGTGCCCCAGGTGACGAACGGCGTCAGCGCGTCCGCGTCGATGTGCACGACCGCGTCGAACTCGGCGTCGTCGTCGGTGCGCAGCTCGCGCCAGGCCTCGACCGCGGCGTCCCACTGCTCGCCCTGCGGGGCGTGCGGGCGGCCCTGCAGGTACGCGAAGGTCGTCTCGTCCGGCGCCACCATGCCGGCGCGCCCGCCCGCCTCGATCGACATGTTGCACATCGTCATGCGGGCTTCCATCGACAGGGCGCGCACGGCCTCGCCGCGGTACTCGAGCACGTAGCCCGCCCCGCCGCCGGTGCCGATCTGCGCGATGACCGCGAGGATGACGTCCTTGCTGGTCACGCCCGGGCGCAGCGTGCCGGAGATCTCGATCGCCATCGTCTTGAACGGCCGCAGCGGCAGCGTCTGGGTGGCCAGGACGTGCTCGACCTCGGACGTGCCGATGCCGAACGCCAGCGCGCCGAACGCCCCGTGGGTGGAGGTGTGCGAGTCGCCGCACACCACCGTGGTGCCCGGCTGGGTCAGCCCCAGCTCCGGCCCGATCATGTGCACGATGCCCTGGTTGGCGTCGCCCATCGGGTAGAGCTTGACGCCGAACTCCTCGACGTTGCGGCGCAGCGTCTCGACCTGCGTGCGGGAGACCTCGTCGGCGATGGGCGCCAGGATGTCCAGCGTCGGGACGTTGTGGTCCTCGGTCGCGATCGTCAGGTCGGGGCGGCGCAGGGGGCGTCCGGCCAGGCGCAGGCCGTCGAACGCCTGGGGGCTGGTGACCTCGTGCACGAGGTGGAGGTCGATGTAGAGCAGGTCGGGCTCGCCGTTGTTGCTGCCCTCCCCGCGCCGGACCACGTGCTGGTCCCAGACCTTCTCCGCGAGCGTCCGTCCCACTTGTCCCGCCTCTTTCCCACATCTTGGGACTACTGTGTCGTCCTGTGGGACAGGGTAGCGGTATCGGCGTGCTCGACAAGGCGGTGGTCGTCCTGCGGGCCACGGCGGCGGCGCCGTGCGCGCTGGGCGAGCTGTGCTAGCGCACCGGGCTGCCCCGCGCCACCGCGCACCGCCTTGCCGTCGGGCTCGAGGCGCACCGGCTGCTCGCCCGCGACGCCGACGGCCGCTGGCGTCCGGGCCCCGCACTCGGCGAGCTCGCCCACGGCCACGGCGACGCCCTGCTCGACGCGGCCGAGGAGGTGCTGCCCGGGCTGCGCGACCTCACCGGCGAGAGCGTCCAGCTCTACCGCCGCGACGGGATGGACCCCACGGCGCGCGTGTGCGTCGCCGCCGCCGAGCCCGCCAGCGGGCTGCGCGACACCGTCCCGGTCGGCGTGCGCGTGTCGATGGCCGCGGGGTCCGGGGCCAAGGTGCTGGCCGCCTGGTCGCCGCTGCCCTCGGCGTTCACCGACCGCGTGCTCGAGGAGGTCCGCCGCCGTGGCTGGGCCCAGAGCGTCGCCGAGCGCGAGGCCGGCGTCGCCAGCGTCTCGGCCCCGGTCCGCTCCCCCGACGGGGCGGTCGTGGCCGCGGTGTCGGTGTCCGGCCCGGTCGACCGCCTGGGGCGACGCCCCGGCGCCCGCTGGGCCGATCCCCTGCTCGCGGCGGCCCGCAGCCTGGAGGTCCGGCTCGCCGCCGACTGATCCCGGCACACGCTCCGTCGCCCGATGACGACGAACCGTGACGAGCGCGTGCCCCGTCCCGTGATGGTGCGGCGGCACGCTCGCGGTGTGCACGCCGTCCCCGACATCCCCGACGTCCCCGCCTCCCGGCAGAGCCTCAGGGACCTGCGCGGGCTCTCCGACGACCTCGAGATCCTCGTCCGCGCCGTGCGCGACCTCGTCGCCCTGCACGACGAGATCGACGCGGGGCTGCACCCGCGAGGTGCGGGGCGTACGGTCTCCCGTACCCCGTTCGAGTGAGATCCGGACCACCATCCCCTGCTCCGGGTCGGGAGAGGAGCCGTAGTGCGCATCGGAGAACAGGTCCGCGTCCTGGACGTCGAGCCGATCGTCGACCCCGTGCCCGACGGCGACTTCCCCGAGCGCCCCGCCGAGGTGCGCCCGCTCGTGCCGCGGCCGACGCCGCGCTCGAAGCGGGCGGAGACGCCCCGGCCCCCGCGGCGCCGGCTGCGTGCCCTGCCCGCCGACGCGTGACGGGCCCGTGACGGAGGCGCCGGACCTCGCGGCGCCGCTCACGGGCTGGCGGCTCTGGCTGCTGGACTCCGACGACGAGGGTCCCGTCCTGACCTCGCCCGTCGTGGCGTCGCGGTGGCCGGCCCGGGTCGCGACCACCGCGTCCTGCCGGGCGGGGTGCGAGCGTCCCCCCGCGTGGGGGTGCGGGTGCGGGCTCTACGCCACCACGCACCTCGACTGCCTGCTGGCCACGGGTGTCACGGCGGGCGTGGTGCTCGGCTGCACCGCGCTGTGGGGCCGGGTGGTCGAGGCCACCGAGGGCTGGCGGGCCGAGCGCGGCTACCCGCTGGTCCTGTTCGCCCCGACCGTCGACCACCGGAACCGGTCCGACGTGGCGCAGGACGTGCTCTGGCGCACGCTGGTGCGCCGCCCGGGCGTCGCCCCGCAGCCGGATCCGCCCGACGACGCGACGCTGCGGGCGCTCGCCCGTCGGTACGCCGTCCCGGTGCACGCGGTGCCCACCCTCCGGCGCGCACACGCCGGGCCGATCGACCGGCTGGCGACGGTGCTGCGCGACGAGGCGGCGCAGGGCCTCGCGGCGCGGCGCCTCGGCGACGGGCACGCCCGGCTCCGGTTCGACCGGGCCGTCGAGGACCTGCTCGACGTGCTTGACCGGCAGCGTCCTCCGGAGGGACCGCCGCCGATCCTCGCCTGAGCGGCTCGGCTACCCGCGCCGCTCGCGGACCGGGCCCGACGACAGCGGGGCCGACGTCCCGGGGCGTCGCCAGTGCCACAGCGCCATCGGCACCGCGCTCACCAGGATCAGCACCAGCCCGTGGCCGACCGGGCCCAGGGCGGCCAGCGCCATGCCGAGCACCACGCCGGCGATCAGCGTGGCGACCGAGAACCAGTACGTGCGGCGGTCGGTCTCCTGGCGCCCGCGGCGCACGAGCCGTTGATCGGTCTGCTCGAGGTGGCGTTCGATGTCCCGCAGGATCGACTGCTCCCGGTCGTCGAGCACGTGGCCTCCTCGGCGTGGAACGGCCGGCGACCACGGGGTGTGTGCGGGCCGATCGGCGTGTCACCCCTGGTGGTTCCCCTGCTCAGGGCGCTGAAACGCCGTGCTCGGTCGGGCGGTCGACGATGTGCGGTCACCGGATCGTGTCGAGGGGTGAGCGGCGCCCACCGCGCTCACGCCCGGATCGCGGCGATCGCGCTGATGACGGCCAGCACCACTAGGATCGCGGCGACGACCCGGTTCAGCCACCGCACCGCGATCACGCGGGCCAGGCGGTTGCCGCCGTACACCGCGAGGACCGACACGGCCCACAGCGCGAGGAGCGCGCCGATCCCGACCGCGACCGGGTCGTCGTACCGGGCGGCGAGCGTGGCCACGATGATCTGCGTCGGGTCGCCGAGCTCGGAGAGCAGGGTGACCCCGAAGGCCGTGGCCACCACCCGCCAGGGCGTCCGCGGCGGCGCGTCGAGGTCCAGGTCGTCGTCATCGTCGTCACCGCGCAGCACCAGCACGGCGCCGATGAGGAAGACCACCGCGAGGACGATCTCGAGCGGCCGTTCGGGCAGCAGCGCCAGGAAGCTGCCGGCCAGGAGCGCCAGCCCCACGTGCAGGACGAAGGCGGCGAACACGCCGAGGAGCACCAGCCGGGCCGGGAACCGGGCGCCGAGCACGAGCGTCGCGAGGGCGCTGGTGTCGGCCAGCTCCGCGAGAGCGACGATCCCGAACACGATGGCGGCGACGACCACGGGGAAGGGCTACTCCTCACGTGCGGAGGGCACAACCGCGGCCCCGGAAACGACGAACGCCCTGCACCAGGTGCAGGGCGTCGGTCGGGATGTAGCCCCGAGGGGATTCGAACCCACGCTACCGCCTTGAGAGGGCGGCGTCCTAGGCCGCTAGACGACGGGGCCCTAGGAGAACGGCGCTGACCCTAGACGACGGTCGGGCACCGCTCGCAGCTGGGGTACCAGGACTCGAACCTAGAACAACTGAACCAGAATCAGCCGTGTTGCCAATTACACCATACCCCATGGCGATCACCGTGCGTGACCGATCGTCCCGCCCGCTGACGGTTCCATCGTAGGACATCCGCGCGCCCGGGTTCGACACCCCCCGGGGTGCCCCGGCCCGCAGGTCAGGGCACGCCGGGCGCCCGTGCACGCCCCGGTAGCCTGGGTGAGTTGGGCAACCGTACGACCAGGAAGATCGAGACGTGAGTTCTCCGCCGTCCCCGGCACGCGAGGTCAGCGAGCCCGTGTTCGCTCCCCTGCCCGCGAGCGTGGACCTGCCCGCCGTCGAGCGCGAGGTCCTCGCCCGCTGGTCCGAGCGCGACGTGTTCCGCCGCAGCCTCGAACGCACCGCCGACGGCGAGCCGTGGATCTTCTACGAGGGTCCCCCCACGGCCAACGGCCGGCCCGGCACCCACCACGTCGAGGCGCGCGTGTTCAAGGACCTGTTCCCGCGGTACCGGACGATGCAGGGGTACCACGTGCCGCGCCGCGCCGGCTGGGACTGCCACGGCCTGCCCGTCGAGCTCGCCGTCGAGAAGGAGCTCGGCTTCACCGGCAAGGCCGACATCGAGACCTACGGCATCGCCGAGTTCAACGCGAAGTGCCGCGAGTCCGCGCTGCGCAACGTCTCGGCCTTCGCCGCCATGACCGAGCGCATGGGCTACTGGGTCGACCTCGACGAGGCGTACCTGACCATGGCCCCGCGCTACGTCGAGAGCGTGTGGTGGTCGCTCAAGAAGATCTTCGACGACGGCCTGCTCGTCGAGGACCACCGCGTCACCCCCTACTGCCCGCGCGACGAGACGCCGCTGTCGGACCACGAGGTCGCGCTCGGTTACGAGGACGACGTCGACCCCTCGGTCTACGTCCGCTTCCCGCTCACCGACGGACCCTGGGCCGGCGCGGACCTGCTGGTGTGGACGACGACGCCCTGGACGCTGCCGTCGAACACCGCCGTCGCCGTCGCCCGCGACATCGCCTACGTCCGCGCGACCACCGCCGACGGGGACGACCTGGTGGTCGCCGAGGACCTCCTGTCGGTGCTCGGCGCCGGGGACCGGGCCGCGACCGTCACCGACCGCGCCACCGGCGCCGACCTGCTCGGCAGCCACTACCGCCGCCCGCTGGACCTCATCGCGGAAGAGGACTTCGTGGCCGGTGGGGGCGAGAGCACAGCGCACCGCGTCGTGCACGGCGACCACGTCACCACCGACGCCGGCACCGGCCTGGTGCACATGGCGCCCGCCTTCGGCGCCGAGGACCACCTCGTGGCCAAGGCCGAGGGCCTCGAGATGGTCAACCCGATCGGCCCCGACGGGCACTTCCTGCCCGACGTGCCCCTGGTCGGCGGGATGTTCTTCAAGGGCGCCGACCCGACGCTGGTCGAGGAGCTGCGCGCCCGGGGCGTGCTGTGGCGCTCCGAGTCCTACGAGCACTCGTATCCGCACTGCTGGCGCTGCCACACGCCGCTGATCTACTACGCCCTGCCCTCGTGGTTCATCCGCACCACCGAGGTCCGCGACCGGCTGGTCGAGGAGAACGAGCGGACCAACTGGTACCCGCCGCACATCAAGCACGGCCGCTACGGGGCGTGGCTCGAGAACAACGTCGACTGGGCGCTGTCGCGCAACCGCTACTGGGGCACGCCGCTGCCGATCTGGCGCAACGACGCGGACCCGTCGGAGATGGTGTGCGTCGGGTCGCTGGCCGAGCTGGGCTCGTGGACGGGCACCGACCTCGCCGACCTCGACCCGCACCGGCCGTTCGTCGACGAGGTCACGTTCCCGGCGCCCAGCGGCACCGGCACCATGCGCCGCGTCACCGACGTCATCGACGTCTGGTAAGACTCCGGCGCGATGCCGTTCGCCCAGTGGGGCGCGCCGCACCACCACGAGGCGGACTTCTCCCACGCCTACCCCGCGCAGTACATCTGCGAGGCCATCGACCAGACGCGGGGCTGGTTCTACTCGCTGATGGCCGTGGGCACGCTGGTGTTCGACCGGTCGTCCTACGAGAACGTCGTGTGCCTGGGCCTGCTGCTCGACGAGCAGGGCCGCAAGATGTCCAAGCACCTGGGCAACGTGCTCGACCCGTTCGAGCTGTTCGAGTCCCACGGCGCGGACGCGGTGCGCTGGCTGATGCTCGCCCAGGGCTCGCCGTGGGTCGACCGGCGCGTCGGGCACGACACGCTGCGCGAGATCGTCCGCAAGGTCCTGCTGACCTACTGGAACACGGCGTCGTTCCTCGTCACCTACGCCAACGCGGCGGGGTGGCGGCCGTCGGGTGCGCCGGCGACGAGTGACCACCCGATGGACCGCTGGGTGCTCGGCGAGCTGGCCGGCTGCGTCCGCGACGTCACGCGCGCGCTCGAGGACTTCGACTCCTCGAGCGCCGGCCGGGCGATCACGGCGTTCGTCGACGACCTGTCCAACTGGTACGTCCGGCGGTCCCGCCGGCGGTTCTGGGACGGCGACCCGGCGGCGCTGGCCACGCTGCACGAGGTGCTCGACGGGCTGACCCGGCTCATGGCTCCGTTCACCCCGTTCGTCACCGAGGAGGTCTGGGGCCGC
The DNA here is from genome assembly GCA_902805495.1 of uncultured Actinomycetospora sp. Classification (GTDB taxonomy): domain Bacteria; phylum Actinomycetota; class Actinomycetes; order Mycobacteriales; family Pseudonocardiaceae; genus Actinomycetospora. The sequence continues at coordinate 31 of CADCTH010000512.1, read as the reverse complement.
GCCGTGCTCCCGGGTCTGGTCGGCCCGGCGG
>CADCTH010000511.1 GCA_902805495.1 uncultured Actinomycetospora sp. | reverse complement strand
GCGCTCGACGGGGTGCGCGACGACCTGCGCCCCGAGCAGGTCGTGGTCCTCGGCCGGCCGACGCTGCACCGCGCGGTGTCCCGGCTGCTCGCCGACCCGCACGTCACCGTGCTCGCCGTGCCGTCCGTGGCCCCGACCGGCGGGCGCCCGCGTCCCGGGTGGACCGACGTCGCCGGCGCGGTCACCGGCGTCGGCGCGCTGCCGCCGGCCGACGACTGGAAGCCCGACCCCGACTTCGCGCGGGCCTGGGCCGACGCGGACGACCGGGCGGCCGCGGTCGTGGGCGACACCACGACGCCGCCGGAGCCCGGACAGTCGAGAGAGCCAGGACCCACCACCGGCCCCGCCCTCGCCGCCGCGACCGTCGCGGCGCTGCCGTCGGGCGCGCACCTGGTGGTCGGTGCCTCCGCCCCGATCCGTGACGTCGCCCTCGCCGCGACCCCGCGCGCCGACGTCACCGTGACCTCCGCGCGCGGCGTCTCGGGCATCGACGGCGCGGTGTCGCTGGCGGTCGGCGTCTCGCTCGGTCACCCCGGGCCGACGTACGCGCTGCTCGGCGACCTGACCTTCCTGCACGACACCAACGGCCTGCTCATCGGGCCGGAGGAGCCGCGCGGCGAGCTGACGATCGTGGTCGCGAACGACGACGGGGGCGGCATCTTCACCACCCTCGAGCAGGGCGCCTCGCGCTGGGCGGCCGCGTTCGAGCGGGTCTTCGGCACGCCCCACGGCACCGACCTCGCGGCCCTCTGCGCCGCGCACCGCGTGCCGCACCGCCGCGCCGGTCTCTCCGACCTGCCGGCCGCGCTGGCCCCGACCGGCCGCCCGGCCAGCCGGGTCGTCGAGGTCGTCGTCGACCGCGCCGACCGGCGCGCGACGGGGGAGCGGACGGGGGCGGCGGTGCTCGCGGCGCTGGCCGGGTAGGCCTCCGGCGACCCGGACCCGAGCGACGGTGGGCGGCGCACGCCGGCACCACGCGGCGTCCGGGACACTGGACGGCCGACGGCGGGACGAGGGGAGTGCGGCGGGGTGCTGGTGCTGGTGGCCGCGCACGCGGTGGCGGCGCTGGTGGCGTCCACCCTCGTCCGGTTCCTCGGCCGGCGCGCCTTCGCGGTGCTGGCGCTCGTCCCGGCGGCCGCGGCCGTCTGGATCGCCCTGCAGCTGCCCGCGGTGCTGGCCGGCGCGATACCCACGGAGGAGATCCCGTGGATCCCGGCGCTGGGCATCGACATCGCGATGCGCCTCGACCCGCTCTCGGCCACGGTCTCGCTGCTCGTCACCGCGATCGGCGCGCTCGTGCTGCTCTACTGCACGCGCTACTTCCCGCCCGACGCCCGCGGGATGGGCCGGTTCTCGGCGGTCCTCACCGCCTTCGCCGGCGCCATGCTCGCGCTCGTCTGGTCCGACGACGTGTTCGTGCTCTACGTCTGCTGGGAGCTCACGACCGTCTTCTCGTTCCTGCTCGTGGGCCACGACGCCCACAAGCGGGCGAGCCGGGCGGCCGCGGTCCAGGCGCTCGTGGTGACCGCCGCCGGCGGGCTGACGATGCTCGTCGGGCTCGTGGTGCTGGCCCAGGCGGCACAGACGACGCGGCTCTCGGCGCTGGTGGCGTACTTCGCCGGCCCGGCGGCTGGGCCGACAGCGCCGGCCGCGCTCACCGCGGGCGTGGTGTGCGTGCTGGTGGGGGCCATCACCAAGTCCGCGCTCGTGCCCTTCCACTTCTGGCTGCCCTCGGCGATGGCCGCGCCGACGCCCGTCAGCGCCTACCTCCACGCCGCGGCGATGGTGAAGGCCGGCGTCTACCTCGTCCTGCGCCTGGCCCCCGGGCTCGCCGACGTCGAGCCCTGGCGCCCGCTGATCGCCACCGTCGCCGTGACCACGATGCTGCTGGGCGGGGTGCAGGCGCTGCGCCAGCACGACCTCAAGCTCGTCCTGGCCCACGGCACCGTCTCGCAGCTCGGCTTCATGATCCTGCTCGCGGGCGCCGGCACCCGCGACGCCGCGCTCGCCGCCATCGGGCTCGTCGTGGCCCACGCGCTGTTCAAAGCGTGCCTGTTCCTCGTCGTCGGGGTGATCGACCGGCGGGCGGGCACGCGTGACCTGCGCGAGCTGTCCGGGCTCGGCCGGCGGGCGCCGGTGCTGGCGACCGCCGGCATCCTCGGCGCGGCCTCGATGGCCGGCCTGCCGCCGCTGCTCGGGTTCGTCACCAAGGAGGGCTCGTTCGAGGCGTTCCTGCACGAGGCCTACGGGCCCGCCGCGGTGCCGCTGCTCGTGCTGGTCGTCCTGGGCTCGGTGCTCACCGTCGGCTACAGCACCCGCTTCGTCTGGGGCGCGTTCTGGCGCAAGCCGGGCGTCGACCCCGTCACCTGGCAGCCCGCCGGCCTGCTCTTCCCGGCGGCCCCGGTCGTCCTGGGCGTCGCCGGGCTCGCCGCGGGCGTCGGTGTCACGGGGCTCGCGCCGCTGCTCGTCGCCTACGCCGACACGCTGCCGGTGAGCTACCCGGTGCTGTTCGAGCTGGCCGTGGTGCCCCCGCTCGGGCTCGCCCTCGGTCTCTCGGTGCTGGCCCTGAGCCTGGGCTTCGTCGTCGGCCTGCCCCGGGTCAGCGCCGCCCTCACCGCCCGCCACCCGCTGGCCCCGGTGCGCGCCGAGATCACCTGGCGCGGCGTCGTGCACGCGCTGGAGAACCTCTCGCTGCGCGTCACCGTGCTCACCCAGCGCGGCTCGCTGTCCTGGATCCTCACGACGATCTTCACGGTCCTCGTGCTCGGCCCGGGCGTGGCCCTGCTGCTCTCCGCCGACCTCGGCTCGGTCCGCGTCGACCGCCTCGCCGACTCGCCGTTCCAGGTGCTCGCGGCCGTCATCGGCGCGGCGTGCGCCATCGTCGCGACGCGGGTGCGACGCCGGCTGGGCGCAGTGATCGTCGTCGGCGGGCTGGGCTACGCGATCGCCCTGATCTTCGCGCTGGCCGGGGCGCCCGACGTCGCGCTCACCCAGGCGCTGGTGGAGACGGCCACGCTCGTCGTCGTGGTGCTCGTGCTGCGCACGCTGCCGCGCGACATCTCCGACCGGCACACCCCGCGCCAGCGGATGCGCCGCCTGCTCGTCGCCGTGCCGGTGGGGCTGCTCATGACCGGCCTGGGCGCCGTCGCGCTCGCCGCGCGGAACGCCCCGTCGGTGGCGGCGGCCTTCCCCGCGCAGGCCTACGGCTTCGGTGCGGGCGCGAACGTCGTCAACGTGACGCTGGTCGACATCCGCGCCTGGGACACCATGGGTGAGCTGTCGGTGATCGTCGCCGCGGCCACCGGCGTCGCCAGCCTCGTGTTCCTCCACCGGCGCTCGGGCGCCCCGCCGCGCTCCGAGGCCCAGCCCTCGGTCAGCCCGTCGACCCGCGCCGGCGGCTGGCTCAGCGCGGCGCGCCGCGGCGACGGCGACCGGGTGCTGCTGCTCGAGGTGGTCACCCGCCTGGTCTTCCCGACGATGGTGGTGGTGTCGGTGTACTTCCTGTTCGCCGGCCACAACTCCCCCGGCGGCGGCTTCGCCGGCGGGCTGGTCGCGGGGCTGGCGCTCGTCGTGCGCTACGTCGCGGGCGGGCGCCACGAGCTCGGCGAGGCCGTGCCCGTCGACCCGGGCCTGCTGCTCGGGCTCGGCCTGTTGTGCGCCGGCGGCACCGGGGTCGGCGCGCTGCTGCTGGGCGGCGAGGTGCTGCAGACCGCCGTGCTCCAGGCCGACGTCCCCGTGCTCGGCCAGGTCAAGTTCGTCACGTCGCTGATCTTCGACATCGGCGTCTACCTCGTCGTCGTCGGCCTCGTGCTCGACGTCCTGCGCAGCCTCGGCGCCGAGCTCGACCGGCGCCGCGCCGAGGTCACGAGCCGGCAGGGGGTCCCGACGTGACGTCACCGATCGTGCTGCTCGGCCTCGTCGGCGTGCTCTACACCGCCGGCGTCTACCTGATCCTGGAGCGCAGCCTGACCCGCGTGCTGCTGGGCGTGCTGGTGCTCGGCAACGCCACCAACGTCCTCGTCGTCGTGGCCGGCGGGCGCGCGGGCGAAGCGCCGCTGGTGGGCCGCGCGCCGGAGTCGGCGATGAGCGACGCCCTGGTCCAGGCCCTGGTGCTCACCGCCATCGTCATCACCTTCGGCGTCACGGCGTTCCTGCTCGCGCTGATCCACCGCACGTGGACCCTCGAGCGCGAGGACGACCTCGCCGAGGACGTCGAGGACCGCTCGCTGCGGCGCCGCCTCGCCCGCGGCGAGCAGGAGGACGAGGAGGAGCTGGACACCACCAGCTGCGAGAACGTCGCCGACACCGACCCCGACGAGGACGACGGGCGATCGACCGAGTCCGGCCCGGACCCCGCCGGCGACGGGCACCGGGCGCCGGCGGCCAGCGCCACGGGCGCGGGCGGGGAGGACGCGCGGTGAACCCCGGATCCAGCCTGCTCGCCACCGTCATCCCGCTGCCGGTCCTGCTGCCGCTGCTCGGCGCGGGCCTGACGCTCGTGCTCGCGCGGCGCCCCACGCTGCAGCGCGCGGTGAGCGTCACGGTCCTCTCCGCGGTGGTCGTCATCGCTGCGCTGCTGCTGGTGGCGGCGGTGCAGTCCGGCCCGATCGTGATCACGGTCGGCTCGTGGCCGGTGCCGCTGGGCATCACGCTGGTGGTCGACCCGCTGTCGGCCCTGATGCTGCTGACGTCGATGACCGTGACGCTCGCGGTGCTCGTCTACGCGATCGGGCAGGGCGTCTACGACCGCGACGAGGCGACCCCGATCACGATCTTCCACCCGACCTACCTCGTGCTCGCGGCGGGCGTGGCCAACGCCTTCCTCGCCGGCGACCTGTTCAACCTGTACGTCGGCTTCGAGGTCCTGCTCATGGCCAGCTACGTGCTGCTGACCCTGGGTGGCAGCCGGTCGCGGGTGCGGGCGGGCGTGACGTACGTCGTGGTCAACGTGGTGTCGTCGCTGATCTTCCTGGCCGGGATCGCGCTGGTCTACGCGGCGGTCGGCACGCTGAACCTCGCCCAGATCTCGGTGCGGATGGCCGACGTGTCGCCGGGCACCGCACTCACGATCCACCTCGTGCTGCTCACCGCGTTCGGCATCAAGGCCGCGGTGTTCCCGCTCTCGGCGTGGCTGCCCGACAGCTACCCGACCGCCGCGGCCCCGGTGACCGCGGTGTTCGCCGGCCTGCTCACCAAGGTCGGCGTCTACTCGATCATCCGGATGGAGACCCTGGTCTTCCCCGACTCGGACGTCACGCAGACGGTGCTGCTCGTCGCCGCCGGGCTGACCATGCTCGTCGGGGCGCTGGGCGCGATCGCGCAGGCCGACATCAAGCGTGTCCTGTCGTTCACGCTGGTCAGCCACATCGGCTACATGATCTTCGGGATCGCCCTGGCCACCCCTCTCGGCGTGGCCGGCGCCGTCTTCTACGTCGTCCACCACATCACCGTGCAGGCGACGCTGTTCTGCGTCGTCGGGCTGATCGAGGGCGTCGGGGGCTCGACGTCGGTCACCCGCCTCGGCGGCCTGGCGCGCGCGTAGCCGCTGCTCGCGATCCTGTGGTTCGTGCCCGCGATCAACCTCGGGGGCATCCCGCCGCTGTCGGGGTTCGTGGGCAAGCTCGGGCTCCTGCAGGCGGGCGTGGCCGACGGGTCGGTGCTGGCCTGGGTGCTCGTGGTGGTCGCGGTGCTCACCAGCCTGCTGACGCTCTACGCGGTGACCAAGGTGTGGGTGCTCGCGTTCTGGCGCCCCGCCGACCAGATCCCCGTGGCCGAGGCCGACGAGCCCGAGGAGTCGGAGGACCCCGACGAGGAGCCGCTCGACGAGGACACCTCCCACCCGGACGACGTCGGCGCGTCGCGCACCGGGCTCCCCGGTGCCCCGACGCCCCGCAGCGGCGCGCTCACCGCGGTCCGGCCGGGCACGGCCCGGAGCCTGGCCGACCGGGAGGCCAACACCGGCGCCGAGGTCGACTGGCCCGTCGCCCGCCTGGCGCCCGGCGAGAGCTCGGCCGTCCTGACCGGGCGGTTCCTCGGCGTCGCCGGCGACCGCGTGTCGCGCTCCTTGCCGCGGGTGATGGCCGGCGCGACGGCCGCCCTGGTCACCCTCGGCCTGGCGATCACCGTCTTCGCGGGCCCGCTCTACGCGGTCGCCGACCAGGCCGCCGCCGACCTCGTCGCGCGCACGCCCTACGTCCAGGCCGTGTTCGCCCAGACCGTCGACGACCGGGTCGCCCGGTGACCCGGCCCGGTGACCGCAGCGAGCGCCCGGTCCCGCCCGACACCGCCGGCCTGCTGCGCCGGGCGGTGCCCGTCGTCTGGCTCGTGCTGGTGTGGGTGCTGCTGTGGGGCACGTTCTCGTGGGCCAACGTCCTCGGGGGCGTCGCCGTCGCGCTCGTGGTGCTGCTGGTGTTCCCGTTGCCCTCGGCGCCCGGCCGCGGCTGGCCGCGTCCCGTGCCGGCGCTGCGCACGACCGGGCGGTTCGTCGCCGACCTGGGGGTCTCCAGCCTGCAGGTGGCGGCGCAGTCGCTGCAGGCCGTGCGTCCGGGGCGGGAGATCCGCAGCTAGGTGGTGGCCGTGCAGCTCGAGTCGTCCTCGGAGTTCGTGATGGCGATGATCACCGAGATGCTCTCGCTCGTGCCCGGCAGCATGGTCATCGAGGCCCGCCCGGCGGAGCGCACCATCTACGCGCACGTGCTCGGCGCGGACGACGACGCCGCGGTCGCCGCCTTCCACGAGCAGGTCGCCCGGCTCGAGGCCGACGTCGTCGCCGCGCTCGGGCGGCCGTCCGCGCCGTTGCGCCGCGGCACCGGGGAGGCGGCGCCGTGAGCCTGCCCGCCCTGCTCGACATCGTGCTCGTCGTCGCCCTCGTGCTGCTCGGGCTCTCGGCCCTGCTCGTGGTCGTGCGCCTGCTGCGCGGGCCGTCGGGGCTCGACCGGCTCATCGCGCTCGACGTGCTCGTCGCCGAGTTCCTCTGCGGGATCGTGGTCTACGCGGCGCTGACGGGGGACTCCTCGCTGGTTCCCGTCGTCGTGGCCATCAGCCTCGTCGGGTTCCTCGGCTCGACCACGGTGGCGCGGTTCGTGCGGCGGGGGACGGGCCGGTGAGCATCGGCACGGCGGTCACGGTGGCCCAGCCACCGCCCGACCCCGACGGCACCCTCGGCGTCGTCCTGGACGCGGTCGGCACGGTCAGCATCGTGCTCGGGGTCGTGCTGACCCTCGTCGCGTCGGTGGGGCTGCTCTCGCTGCCCGACGTCCTGAGCCGCATGCACGCGGCCACGAAGCCGCAGGTGGTGGGCCTGCTGCTCGTGGTGCTCGGCGGCGCGCTGCACCTGCGCACCAGCGTCGACGTGTGGATGCTCGTGCTCGTCGGGGCGTTCCAGCTGATCACCGCCCCCGTGACCGCGCACGTGGTCGGCCGGCTGGCCCACCGCGGCGAGGGCGTCCGCGGCGACCTGCTGCACGTCGACGAGCTCGTCGACAGCCCGGACGAGGCCGACCCCGGGCCGGACGACGCGGAGACCGACGGGGACTAGGACGAGGACGAGGGCGGGGACGGGGACGGGGACGGGGACGGGGACGGGGGCTCCCACCGACCGCAGGGGGCCGCCGGGCGCAGCCGCGACGGGCACACCGGGCCCGCCACGCGGACGTCCCTAGACTCGGTGGAATGACAGGCCCGCGCGCACTGGCGCGTCGAGCCCGGGACCGTGCCCGGCCGGTGCTCGACGAGGCCGTCGCGCTGCTGCGCGCCGCCGGGCGCCGCGCGCCGGAGATCGTCGTGGTCGTGGGCGTCGTGGTCTCCGTGCTGCTGGCCCTCGTGCTCGTCGGCGCCGCCCGCAACGACGCGCACATCGACGCCGCCACCGGCCGCGCCGTCGCCGAGGTCCTCGAGGGCGGCTCCCGGCCCCACGTCTACGTCCGGTTCACCACCGACGAGGGAGCGGTGCTGACGCCGGAGAAGGGCGTGTTCTACCCGCTGGGCCTCGAGCCCGGGCAGCTCGTGCGGGTCGAGTACGACCGCACCGACCCCGAGCTCGTCCGCGTCGCGGGGCGCACGTGGACCCAGGGCCTCGTGCCCGTCGCGCTCGGGCTGCTCG
>CADCTH010000510.1 GCA_902805495.1 uncultured Actinomycetospora sp. | reverse complement strand
CCGCGTCGGTCATCCGCACCAAGGTGTCGACCGCGGCGGACGCCGCGGCCTCGCCGGCCGCCGCCACGTCGGCGGCGGCGAGCGCCGGGGCACGGCCGGCGAGGGCGAGATCGTGCAGCGCGGCCAGGACCGTCTCGGGCTGCCGCCGGTGGGCGGGAACCGTCTCGAGGGCCCGCAGCGCGTCGGAGGATGCGCTCAGGGCCACCGCGACGGACTCGTAGAGCGTCCCGGCGGCCTCGATCTCACCGAAGTGCCGGTAGACGTCGGCGGTCGACCTCGGCATCCCCGGCACGGTAGTCACCGGCGGGTGCGGCGTCCTCGCCGTGAGGACGCCCGCACCCCCGGCGTCGGGATCAGTTGCGCGGGTCGGCCGGCTCGGACTGGCGGCGCCCGGCGCCGGTGGTGCCGGCGGCGTCGGTCGTGCCGTCGGTTCCGTCGGTGGCCTCGATCTGCTCCTTGCGGACCTCGTCGGAGACCTGCTCCTCGGATCGCTGGGTCTCGGTGTCCATCCGGACGCGCTCCTTGGCCACCGTCTCCTTGCCGACGACGGGGCGCTCCTCGTGCAGGACGACCTCGTGCTCCTCCTCGGAGATGGCGGGCCCGTCGTGCGCGGCGGGCGCGTTCTGCTCGGTGATGGGCTCGCGCTCGACGCGGACCTCCTCACGCGACACCGGCACGGTCTGGGTCTGCTGCTCGGTGACGACGTACTTGCGCAAGCGGGCGCGGCCACGCTCCCGGGTCTCGGTGCCGACGCGCAGCTCCTCCTCCGAGCGCGTCATCGCCTCGTCGGTGGTCGGTCCGGACGTGTCGTGGCCGACGCCGCCGGGGTGCTCCTGCTGCCCAGTGCGTCGCTCGCCCTGGGGCTGCTGGGACTGGTCGTGGGTCTCACGACCGGTGGCGCCGACGGTCGATGCGGACGAGTCGCCGTCCTGCTCGCCGCCGGTCGGGGTGGCCTCGGTGCGCGCGGTGGCGCTGTCGCCGCCGTACGCGATGCCGTAGTGGTCGAACAGCTGCTTCTCCTGCTCGACCGAGAGCTCCTGACCCGGGTCGTGGTGCGGAGCGTGCTGGACGTCGTCCTTGGTGAAGGGCACCTGCAGCGACCCGCCCTGGTACTGGGCGGAGGCCAGGGGGACCAGCGAGACGTGGCTACCGAACAGGCCGGTCTTCACCGCGGCCCACTCGGGGCGCTCGGTCTCGTTGTCGAGGTACACCGTGTCGACCTTGCCGAGCTTCTCCCCGTGGCTGCCGGTGACAGTGGCGCCGCTGAGTTCACGAGGGTCGCTGACGTTGACGGCCATAGCCGAACCAACTCCTAGATATCCGCATGGCCCGTGCGAGGACGGCGGCCGTGCGGTCGATGTAATTGGGCTCCGCAACCCCGGCCGGCACAGCGGCGGGGTCACGGCGCGGCTCGCCTGAGGCTGGACGAGGACACAGCGCGACGTTGAAAGGTCGGCTGCCGCGGCGGTCCGCATGCGGCGGACACGAACGTTGGACGTCGTCAGCAAAGGGGGCTCACGCGCGAAGAGTGTGCGCTGCGCCACAACCCTTCGGGGCCTGCTGCAATAGCGGCGCGGGCACTGGCCTTGCGCAGGACCTTTGCGCCTGCAGGGCAGCTAGAGGGCGCCAGCTGGGTCGCATCAGCTCGATCTCGTGGCACGGACGAGCGGAAGGGCTCCTCGGTCGATGAACGACGGTCCGTCCTCGCCGTCCGGGTCCTCGCTCTCGAGCCTCACCCGCCCCACGGGCTCGTCGGACGCGGACGACCAGTTGATCGGGGCCACCGGTAGCTCGGAGCAGATGTCCCCCGACGGCGCCGGAGGCCTCGACGCGCAAGCCGACCAGTGGTTGGTCGTGAAGGCGAGCAGCGGTGATCCGCAGGCTATGGAGGTCCTGATCCGGCGCCACCGCGACCGGATCTACCGGATTGCGCTGCGGATGCTCGGCAGTCGCGAAGATGCCGAGGACGTGACCCAGGAGGTCGTGATCCAGGTGTGGAGCGTGATCGCCGGGTTCTCCGGAGCGTCGGCCTTCACGACGTGGCTCTACCGGATCGTGGTCAACCGCTGCATCAGCCATCAGCGCCGACAGCGGCCGACGCGTCCTCTGAGCGAGGGCGACGACCCCAGCACCCCGGGCCCAGAAAACGCTGTGCTCGCCCGCCAGCGGGTCGAGGCCACCGCTGACGCACTGGCTCGTCTACCGGGTCCGTTGCGCTCGCCGCTGGTGCTCCACGAAATGGAAGGATTGAGCTATCGGGAGGTGGCGGCCATCCTCAACCTTTCCGAACCCAAGGTGCGCGGCCGCATCTACCGAGCTCGCCGCCAGCTCGTCGACGATCTGCAGGACTGGTCATGACCACGCCGCCCGCGCGCCCCTACGAGGGCGACGAACAGCCGGACACCGACCGGCTGCCGTGCGGCGCGCCGATCGACCGGCTGCTCGACCAGGTCTCGGCGGGGACCGCATCCGACCGCACCGATCACCAGGAACAGTGTCCGCACTGCCAGGCCGCGCTGGCGGAGTACGACCGGCTCTGGACCCCGGTCCGGGAGCTGGCCGCCGACGACGTGAAGGCGCCGGACTCACTGCTTGACGAGACCCTTCGCCGCCTCCGCAGCACCACGTCCGACCCCACCTTCGCCAGCATCCCCGGACCCGACGGCACCACCCGCGTCTCCGCCCGCGTCATCGTCGTGACCGCGCGGGAGACCGCCCAGGACGTCGAGGGCGTACGGATCGCCCTCGGCAAGATCGTCGGCCCCGAGGCCCGTTCTCCTGGCGACCCCGCGGCTGACGACGAGAATCAGTCGGACGATTCGCTAATTGGCGCGCGCGTCGAAGGTCCGGCTCGAGACGACGGCCCCCGCGTCGTGGCCGGGGTGGCGGGCCGCAGCACCGCCATCGAGATCACCCTCGCGGCCCAGTACGGCGTCGACCTCATTGCCCTAGGCGAACGTCTCCGCGCAGACGTGGCCCGCCGGATCGGAACGGTGACCGGGCTCCATCCCGTCACTGTCTCCGTGGTCATCGACGACGTCTTCACATGAGTGCTGAGGACGCCGAGGGCCTCGATCGGCGTACGTCGCGCTTGCCCAGCTCGCGACGGTCGCTACATGCGGCCTGGTCGCCGAGATGGACCGCCGGCTCGCCTCCATCCCGCCCCGCTGGTCCGAGGCCACCGCCGTCGGCGGCGGCTACGCCATGCGCCGGCCCGCGCCGCCCAAGAGCGGTCAGCGCCCACAGCACCGTCGGTCCGTCGGCCGAGCTGGACCTCAGCCGGTCGTCGCCCCGCCATCTCCGTGACCGAGGCGGCCAGCGACCGTACGGATGTCGACGCCGGCCGCGAGCAGCTCCGTCGCGGAGTAGTGGCGCAGGGAGTGCAGGCGCGTGCTGCGGAGGCGGAGCCGCTCGGCGAGGCGTCGGTATCGCTGAGTCGCCGTTGCCGGCCGCAGCGTTCGTGAGCCATCCGGCGTCAGCGAGAAGACGAAGCCGTCGTCAAGGAGCTCCACGCCGAGCTTCGTACAGAGCTCGAGCCGCTGCTCGCGATGGGCGCGGAGCATCTCGACGGCCTGGGCGTCGATCGCCAGCCGACGGCCCTCGTGCGTCTTGGTGTCCTTCTCTTGCCGACCGTTGGTGGCCCTCGTGACGGAGAGGACCTTCCGCGCCAGATCGAGGTCGGACCATCGCAGTGCGCACATCTCCCCGCGGCGCGTGCCGGTGACCATCGTCAGCCAGAGGAACAGGCACCACTCGGGATCGGACGCCGCCTCGTTCAGCAGCGCAGCGGCTTCCTCGGCAGACGGAGGGTCTGGCTCGTGTCGCTCGAAGGCCGGGGGACGGGCGATCTCGGCCTCGTTGACGCCGAGGTGTCGCCAGCGGACAGCAAGACCGAGCGCCGCGCGCGCGTGAGCGCCTTCTCGGCCTCGCGCCGGCTCGACACGGTCTCCCGGAGGTACCTCCGGCCGTGCGTCAGAGGGTCGATGCCGGCGTACACCGAGACTCGAAAGGAGCTGGGTCCGCGCTCCTCGATGTGCCCGCGCTGCCTGGACGTTCGCGCCGCCATGGGAGCAGGCTAGGCCGATCTGATTCCCGCCGTGATTCCCTTTCGCCGGTGAGCGGTTGGGGTCGAACGGTGAACGTGCTGGTCAGGCTGGGCGCCCCCGGCAGGATTCGAACCTGCGACAACCCGCTTTAGGAGGACGGTCCACCACGGGGACTAGGCCTGCTACCAGGCACTCTGCAGGCGTCGTGCGCTGCGGAACCCGCACCCACGGCTCCGTTCGGCCTTGTTTCGCACCCAGAGCCGCACCCGAGGCAAGATCGAGTAGAGATCGTCCCAGCGGGCGATCTCACGTTTCCGCCGAGCAGTACGACGCACCCCCATCGACTCCGCGCTCCCGGCCGGCATCAGCGATCCCGAACCGCTCTCGCAGCATCCGCTCGACAGCGTCCTCCAGTGCCGTCCCGGTCGCGGGCTCCGCGGTGAACAGGACGTTGCGCCTTTGGGTGTGGGTGCGCACACCGTGGTATCCGGCGGGACGAAAGCTGTCGGCGAAGTCCGGCACGCCGATCAGGTTCTTGCCGCCCACAATTGGTTCCGCGCAGCAACGCGACCGACGACGACATCAACGCTGCCGACCGATGTGTGATGGGCACGGCCACGGCGACAACGGCTTCTCTCCCGTCATCGACTAGCTGCGCCCAGGAGCCCTGCGACGACCTGGCGGGCCATGTCGACCGCCTCGGCGTCACCCATACGCAGGGCGACGTTGGCCGCGGTGAGCACCGCGTCGATCTGGAACGCGGCGAGCTGGGTGTCCAGCTCGCTGATCTCGCGCGCGCGGGCGGCCTCGGCGAGCTCGCCGGCCAGGAGGTCGAGCCAGTCCTGGTGCTGGCCCCGCAGGGCGTCGCGGACGGCGCCGGGTCGGCTGTCGAACTCGGCCAGCGTCGCGGTCCAGAAGCAGCCACCCGGGAACAGAGGTGCCTCGACGTAGCGGATCCAGTGCTCGACCAGCGCGCGCAGCCGGGCCACGCCGCGCGGGACGCGCAGGGCGGGGGCGACGACCGCGTCGTGGAAGGCCTCGCGCGCGGCGCTGACGGCCGCGAGCTGCAACCGCTCCTTGGTGCCGAACAGGGTCTGGACACCGCCCTTGCTCACACCGAGGTCCGTGGCCAGACGACCGATGCTCACGCCCTCGAGCCCTTCTATCGAGGCGACGTCGACGGCGTGGCGGGCGATCGTGCGCCGGGACCGGTCCCCGCGCAGGAGCCGTCCGTCGGTGGTGCCGGCCTCGCCCGTGGTGCTCACGACGTCATCGTCCCACGAACCTTGCGATCTACATACGATCGAGCGTATGTTTTTCTCATGGCTGCACCGCTGCTGACCCGGTTCGAAGAGACCGACCCCTCCGTCCTGACGCCGGCGGGCGCCGCGTCGCTCCTGGCGAGCGCGCCCTGGCGACGGTTCGCCGTGGTCGGGGACAGCCTCTCGGCCGGAACCGGCGGACCCACCCCCGGCTACGCCTCCCTGGGCTGGCCGGTGCGGGTAGCCGACGTCCTGCGCCGCGTGCACCCCGACCTGGCGTACCTGAACACCGCCGTCGTCGGGGCGACGAGTGCGGAGGTCCTGGCCCAGCAGGCCGACCCGATGGTCACGTTCGCTCCCGACCTGGTCCACGTCTCCAGCGGCGCGAACGACCTCTTCGTCTCCGACCCGGACTTCGCGGCCCTCGAACGGACCCTGCGACGGGTGTTCGCCCTCGCGGGCGGCACCGGCGCGGTGCTGACGACCTTCACCCTGGGCCGCGCCTTCGTCGTGCGCCGGTTCCCCGACTTCACCGACCGGGTCCGCCGGCTCAACGACATCGTGCGCGCGCTCGCCGCCGATCCCGACGCCGTGCTCGTCGACGTGGAGGACCACCCGGTGAACGACCGCGCCGACCTGCTCAGCGCGGACCACGTCCACTTCGCCGCCGCGGGCCAGGCCGTCCTGGCCACCGAGGTCGTGTACGCGCTCGCCGCCACCCTGGGCCAGCCCACGAGCCGACCCGTCCATCACCGCCCTCAACACCCCAGGAGGAACACATGAATGTGCGGCACATCAACCCCGAAGGACTCCACCGCAGCCCGGCCTTCAGCCAGGCCGTCGTGGTCGAACAGCCGACCAAGACGATCTACATCGGCGGACAGAACGGCGTCGACGCCGACGGCGAAGTCGTCGGACCCACGGTCGGGGAACAGGCCAGACAGGTCTTCCGCAACCTCGCGACCATCCTCGAGAGCGAAGGGGCAAGCCTGGCCAACGTCGTGCACTGGACCATCGCCGTCGTGGACGGCAACGCCGTCAGCGACGGTGTGGCCGCGTTCCAGGAAGCGTGGAATAAGGCCGACCCGCCGCCGGCCATCACAGTTCACGTCGTCGCCGGCCTGGGCCCCAAGGTCCTTCTCGAGATCGACGCCGTCGCCGTCGTATGACGCCCGAGGGGCGACATCCTCACCGGCGGTCCGACGGTCACTTGCTGCGTAGACCCGAGTCGAGCCCGAGCGATCGAGTCGGGGCACGGCGCCTCACCGTCCTCCCACCACCGGGGCGAACGCCGCCGCCCGTCCTCCACAACCCACACCTGCACGACCGGAGCGCTCACAATGATCTTCCTGCTGGTTCTGGCCCTCGCGACGATGATCTCCCTCCTCCTCCCTACGCGTTCGGGACCGCCCCGCCCCCGGCGGGCCGCACGGCTCGGCCTGGCTGCCGCCATGGTCGTCGCCGGACTCGCCCACTGGGCGGCACCGACACCGTTCTTGCAGCACCTGCCTCCGTGGACGCCCGTCCCCGAGACCCTCATCCTCGTCTCGGGCGGCGTG
>CADCTH010000509.1 GCA_902805495.1 uncultured Actinomycetospora sp. | reverse complement strand
TACGCCCTCGCCCCGCCCGCCCTGGCCGCCGGCCTGCGCGCCGCCGCCCCGCCGTGGTCGGTGACGACGCCCGCGCTGGTGGCCCTCGAGGTCTGCAGCAGCGAGCCCGCCCGCGCGGAGGCGGACGCCGCGGCCCAGGCACTGCGGGCCGACCGGGAGCACCTCGTCGCCGCGCTGCGAGGCCTGCCCGGAGTCGAGGTCCGCGGCACGCCCGCCGCGAGCTTCGTCCTCGTCCGCACCCCGGGCCGCTCCGACGTGCGCCAGCGCCTGCGCGACCGCGGGCTCGCGGTGCGCCGCGGCGACACGTTCCCGGGCCTGGACACCGAGCACGTGCGGAGCGCGGTGCGCTCGCGGGAGACCACGGACGACCTCGTCGCCGCGCTCGCGGAGGCGCTGGCGTGAGCGCCCTGCAGCCCGGCGACCGCGAGGCCCTGCACCGCGTCCTGCACGCGCGCCGCGACGTGCGTAGCGGCTTCGTCGACACCCCCGTGGACGACGAGCGCCTGCAGCGGGTGCTCGCCGCCGCCCACACCGCGCCCAGCGTCGGGTTCTCGCAGCCCTGGGACTTCCTCGTGCTGCGCTCGCCGGACATCCGCGACGAGCTGGCGGCGCTGGCGCAGGAGCAGCGACAGGAGTTCGCGAAGTCCCTCCCCGCCGCCCGCGCGCGGGCGTTCGCCGGCCTGCGGGTGGAGGCGATCCGCGAGGCCCCGCTGGGCATCGTCGTCACCTGCGACCCGACCCGCGACGGCCGCCACGTGCTCGGCCGGCGCACCCAGCCGCGGATGGCCGCGCACTCGGTGGCCGGCGCGGTGCAGAACCTCTGGCTCGCCGCGCGCGCCGAGGGCCTCGGCGTCGGGTGGGTCAGCTTCTTCGACGAGCGCGAGATGGCCGCGCTGCTGGGCCGGCGGGTCGGGATGCCCCAGCACCTCGAGGTCGTCGCCTACCTGTGAGTCGGGCACGTCGCGTCCTTCGCCGACCAGCCCGAGCTCGCGACCGCCGGCTGGGCCCGCCGCCGCCCGCTGGCGTGGGCCGTGCACGACGAGACCTGGGGGAACCACCACGTGGATCCGCTCGACGAGACGCTCGCCGCCCTCGTCGACCTCGACGCCGAGCCCGGCGCGGCCGCCGCCCGCGAGCACCTCACGCGCATGACCGTGCCGCCCGGCGCGCTGGGCGGGGTCGCCGAGCTCGGGGTGCGCCTCGCCGGGCTCGCCGGCACCTGCCCGCCGCCGCTGCCCGAGCCGGCGGTGGTCGCGGTGTTCGCCGGCGACCACGGGGTGCACGCCCAGGGCGTGACGCCGTGGCCGCAGGAGGTCACCGCGCAGATGGTCGCGAACTTCCTCGCCGGCGGGGCGGCGGTCAACGCGTTCGCCGCGACCGTCGGGGCCGAGGTCCAGGTGGTCGACGTGGGGGTGGCCGCCGACCTCGCGCCCGCGCCGGGCCTGCTGCCGCGCAAGGTGCGCCACGGCACCGCCGACATGACCGCGGGCCCGGCGATGACCCGCGACGAGGCGCGCGCCGCGGTGCACGCCGGCATCGAGACCGCCCGCGACCTCGTCGTCGCCGGCAACCGCCTGCTGGTCACCGGCGACATGGGCATCGCCAACACCACGGCCTCGGCGGCGCTGGTCGCGGCGTTCACGGGCGCGTCGGCGGAGCAGGTCACGGGGCGCGGCACCGGCATCGACGACGCCACCCACGCCCGCAAGACCGCCGTGGTCGCCGAGGCCCTCGCGCGGCACGGACTCGCCCCCGATCCGAGCGACGGGCACTTTCGCTCAGCACCGGAGGACCCGCTCGGCGTGCTCGCCGCGGTCGGCGGCCTGGAGCACGCGGGGCTCACCGGGTTCCTGCTGGGCGCGGCGGCGCTGCGCACGCCCGTGGTGCTCGACGGCGTCGTGTCCGGCGCCGCGGCCCTGGTCGCCGCCGCCCTGGCCCCGACCGCGTCACACGCCTGGCTCGCGGGGCACCGCTCGGTCGAACCGGCCCATACCCTGGCGCTCGACCACCTGGGTCTGGCGCCCGCGCTGGACCTGGGGCTGCGGGTGGGCGAGGGCACCGGCGCCCTGCTGGCCGTGCCCGTCGTGGCCGCCGCCGCCCGCGCCCTCGCCGACGTCGCCACGTTCGACGCCGCCGGGGTGGCCAAGAAGGACGCTACCGACGAGCACGAGGCAGGAGACCCACCGTGAGCCCGACCGACACGCCGGCCCGCGTCTACCCGGTCGGCCTGCAGCTGCGGGGCCGGCGGGTCGTCGTGGTCGGCGGCGGCTCGGTGGCCCAGCGGCGCGTGGCCGGGCTGCACGAGGTCGGGGCGGACACGCAGGTCGTGAGCCCGACCCTGACCACGGCCCTGGAGGCGCTCGCGGACTCGGGCGAGATCACGTGGGCCGCGCGGCCCTTCGCCCCGGGCGACCTCGACGGCGCCTGGTACGCGGTCGCGGCCACCGACGACGCGGAGGTCAACGCCGCCGTGGCCGCGGAGGCCGAGCAGGCGCGGGTGTTCTGCGTGCGCGCCGACGACGCCGACGCGGGCACCGCGGTCACCCCGGCCGTCGGGCGCTACGACGACATCACCGTCGCCGTCCACGGGGGCGGCGACCCGCGGCGCGCCACCGGCGTGCGCGACGGCGCCGTCGAGGCCCTGCGCAGCGGCGCCCTGCTCGACCGCCGCCACGGCGCCGTGCGCCCCGGCGTGACGCTGGTCGGCAGCGGCCCCGGCGACCCGGGGCTGATCACCGTCCGCGGGCGCCAGGCGCTGGCCCAGGCCGACGTCGTCGTCACCGACCGGCTCGCGCCGCAGCCACTGCTCGACGAGCTGCCGCCCGACGTCACCGTCATCGACGCCTCGAAGCTGCCGCGCGGGCGCTACATGAGCCAGGACACGATCAACCAGGTGCTCGTCTCCGAGGCGCTGGCCGGGCGCCGCGTGGTGCGGCTCAAGGGCGGCGACCCGTTCGTCTTCGGCCGCGGCATGGAGGAGATCCAGGCCTGCGTCGCGGCGGGCGTCGAGGTCGAGGTGGTCCCGGGCATCACCAGCGCCATCGCCGTGCCCGCCCTCGCCGGCGTCCCCGTGACCCACCGCGGCGTGACCCACGAGTTCACCGTGGTCTCCGGTCACCTCCCGCCGGGGCACCCGCAGTCGCTCGTCGACTGGCCGGCGCTCGGACGGCTGCGCGGCACGATCGTGCTGCTCATGGCCGTGGAGAACATCGGCGCGATCGCCGACGCGCTGCTGGCGAACGGCCGCGACCCCGAGACCCCGGCGCTCGCCGTGCAGGAGGGCGGGCTGCCCGGGCAGCTGACCGCGCGCGCGGCGCTGGCCAAGCTGCCCGGGGCCATCGCCGACGCCGGTGTGCGCCCGCCCGCGGTGATCGTGATCGGGCCCGTCGCCGGGGACCTGTCCTAAGCGGTCCTCAGGTCGACCACCAGCGCCCGGTGGTCGGACACCGGCGTCAGGACGGTCTCGACGGCGGCGACGGCCGGCAGCGGGCGGTCCGGGTGGTCGCGCACGAGCGCGTGGTCGAACTGGATGCGCGGGAGGACGGCGGGGAACGTGGCCTCGCGGGCCAGCGAGCGCCACCGGGGCAGCACGGCGGTGGGCACCGGCCCCGGCATGTTGAGGTCGCCGAGCAGCACCACCGGGCCGGGCAGCTCCCGCACGGCCCGCACGAGTCGCGCCAGCTGCGCGACGTTGAACCCCGGCGCGAACGACAGGTGGGTGGCGACGACGGTGCCGACGGGCCCGCCCGGCGCGAGCACCGCGGCCAGCCCGAGCCGGGGCTCGTCGCGCACCAGCGCCGGGCGGCGGGCGTCGACCAGCAGCGGCAGGGACATCGGCGACGTGCCCAGCGGGATGCGCAGCCACCGGTCCACGGGCCGGCGGCTGACCAGCCCGATCCCGTAGGTCGGCCCCACGCCCGGCGCGTCCTCCGGCGTGGCCTCCCGCCACGCCACGCCCGGCGTCCCGACCACCGCCGGGAGGTACCGCGCGTGCGCCGCCCCGAGCGCGCGGGCGGCGAGGGCGGTCTGGTCGACGTACGCCGAGCGCGGTTGGTCGTGGTCGACCTCCTGCAGCGCGAGGACGTCGGCGTCGAGCCCCGCCACGGCGTCGTGGAGGCGCTCGGCGCTGACGACGCCGTCGGCCGGCGAGCGCCCGTGCAACAGGTTGAACGTCACCAGCCTCATGGCGCGGTGGGGTGCTCCCTCGTCGACGATCTCTGTCGCCCAGGTGCCCCGGCCGGCGCGGGCTGACACGAGGGGCACCACCACACCTCGCGGGTGTACGGCGCACCGGAGCCCGCCGCGGGCCGGAAGCGCACGAGCGTGCCGCAACGCCGGCACGGACGGTTCGAGCGCCCGGTGACCCAGTGGTTCTCACCGCGCCGCTTCACGCCCGTGGTCGTCATGCCCGTGCCGTGCTCGAGGCTGTGGCGGATCATCCGCCGGGCCAGGGCGAGCAGGGGCTCGAGGTCGACGTCGCGCACGGGCGTCCACGGCCAGAGTCCGCGCAGGAAGCAGAGCTCGACCGCCCACAGGTTGCCCAGCCCGGCCACCCCGCGCTGGTCGAGCAGGGCCTCGACGATCGGGCGCTCGGGGTCGCGGCCCAGGCGGGCGAGGGCGTCGGCGAGGTCGAAGTGGTCCTGGGTGGCGGTGGGCTGCCCGGCGAGCACGTCCGGCCCGAGGTGGCCGACGACGCGGTGCTCGTCGCGGGTGCGCAGCAGCTCGAGCACGGGGACGTCGACGCCCACGAGCGAGACGCCGGTGTCGAGCGTCAGCACCGCGCGCACGGCGAGGTGGCGCGGCAGCAGCGGGCGCCCGTTCGTCCCGTGCCGGCGCACGACGGTCCACGTGCCGCTCATGCGCAGGTGGCTGTGCAGGGTCAGGTCGTCGATGCGCGTGAGCAGGTGCTTGCCGTGCGCCCGGGTCTCGCCGAGCGTGCGGCCCGCGAGGTCGACGGTGGCCAGCGCGGGCGTGCGGAAGTCGCTGCGCACGACGCCGGCCCCGGCGAGCGCGGTGAGGCGGGCGGCGCAGCGGTGGACCGCGTCACCCTCCACGGCGGCTCCTCAGCACCTCACCGACAGATCACCGACAGATCACCGACAGATCACCGACCAAGTCCCAGCCCCAGCCGTTCGGCCGCCCACGCGGCCGCACCGGAGGCGGGCCCGAACGCCGAGACCGCGCCCGGGTCCCCGCCGTGGGCCAGGCCGAACCCGGTGCGCTCGGCGAGCCACTCGCGCACGCGGGGCATCTCGGCGAGGCCGCCGCGCACCAGCATGGCCGGGCGCGGCCCGGTCAGCGTGCCGACGATCGTGGTGATGCCCTCGGCGATCTCCTCGAGCCCGGGCGCGAGCATGGCGCCCAGGTCGCCGTGGGTGAGGCCGACCCAGCCGGACGGCTCGGGCGGCAGCACCGGCAGCGGGATGCTCACCGTCCCCGCGGCCGCGAGCGTCTCCTTGGCCTCCCGGACGCTCGTGCGCAGCCGGAACCAGGCCCGGTGGGCCTCGAGGTCGCCGCCGAAGCGCACGCGCGCGGCGAACGAGGGCGGCGCGCGGTCGAGGACGAGCTGGGCCAGGGCGTCGTCGAGCACCTCGGCGCCGACGTTGACCGACCGCACGGCCGCGACCGACGCCGTGCCGTCCGCGGCCCGGTCGACGACGGCGAGCTCGGTGGCCGCGCCGCCGAGGTCGACCACGAGCAGGCGGCCCTGCCCGCCCAGGCGGTGCGCGGCGGCGCGGGCGGCGTCGAGCAGCTCGAGCTGGTCGGGCGAGGTGTACGGAATGGCCGCGAGCGCGGAGCGCCCGGCCCCGCGCAGCGCCTCGCGCGCGTGCCCCGACCACCCCGCCGGGTGCAGCAGGACGACCATCGACGGCAGCGTCCCGCGGCGCCCCGCCTCCGCGTGGACCACCTTGGCCACCAGCGCCGTGGCCACGTCGACGGCCGTGGTGGGCCGCGGCCAGTGCGAGAGCATCTCGGGCGGGCCGCCGGTGCTCGCCGCGAGGTGCAGCCGCGAGCGCAGCAGCGCGGCGGCCGGGTCGTGCGCGCCGGCCTCGAGCGCCGGGCGGCCCGCGAGCACCGCGCCGTCGGGCCGCGAGAGCACCGCCGACGGCATCGTCGGGGCCCCGTCGACCTCCACCGGGCCGACCCGCACCCAGCCGTCGCGGGGATCGACGTCGGCCCACGCGCCCACCGTGCTGGAGGTCCCGTGGTCGACCGCGAGGGTCCACCGCACGTCGGGTGCGGGCAGGTTCATCCGGCGCAGGGTGTCACAGGGGAGGGGCGCACCGCCGCCTGGTCACAACGGTGAGGTGGCCGCCGGTGCCGACTCCACGGCCTGCTCGGGATCGAGCAGCACGGGCAGCCGCTGCCAGGCGTTGACGAGCACGCTGCGCCGTCGCGCGACGGGCAGCGCCGACGCCGGGGCGATGCCCGGGAAGCGGTCCAGCAGGGTCCGCAGCGCGACCTCGGCCTCGAGGCGCGCCAGTGAGGCGCCCAGGCAGAAGTGCAGGCCGTGGCCGAACGCCAGGTGCCCGGTGGTGTCGCGCACGGGCTCGAGCTCGTCGGGCGCCTCGAACCGTGCCGGGTCGTGGTTGGCCGCCGCGAGCGACACCATGACCATCGCGCCGCGGGGCACGACGACGCCGTCGAAGTCGACGTCCTCGGCGGCGAACCGCAGCGGCGCCTGGGCGATCGGCGAGCCCCAGCGCAGGAACTCCTCGATCGCGGCGCGGAGCCCCTCGGAGTCGGAGGCGGCGAGCCGGTCGCGCAGGTCCGGGTCGCGCAGCATGGCCTCGACCGCCGTCGTGATCAGCGTCGCCGTGGTCTCGTGGCCGGCGATGAGCAGCAGCATCGCCATCGCGACGATCTCCGTCGTCGAGAGCTGCTCGCCCTCCTCGGAGACCTCGATGAGCGCGGAGATCAGCGCCTCGTCCGGGGTGGCGCGCTTGGTCTCCACCAGCTCGGCGAGGTACGCGGCCAGGCTGGCGTTGGCCTGGTGGGAGGCGGCCTCACCGGAGTCGTCGATGAGGATCCGCGACCACTCCCCGAACGCGTCCTGGTCCTCCACCGGCACGCCGAGCAGCTCGCAGATCACCGCGGTCGGCAGCGGCACCGCGTAGTCGGCCACGAGGTCGACGGGGGCGTCGTTCGGCATCATCGCCAGCAGCGAGGAGGCCATCATCTCGATGCGCGGGCGCAGCGCGGCCACGCGGCGCACCGTGAACGCCTTGACCACGAGCTTGCGCAGCCGGGTGTGCACGGGCGGGTCGTTGAGCAGCATCATCTCGCCGGCCGGCGAGGGCATGCCGGGCACGTGCTCCCGCTGCTCGGGCGGCAGCGTGTTGCGGAAGTCCTTGACGAAGCGCGGGTCCGCCATCACCGACCGCGCGTCGGCGTACCGCGTGACCAGCCAGGTCGTGCCGCCCTCGGGCAGGTCGACCTCGCGGACCGGCGCCTGCTCGCGGACCCCGCCGAGCACGCCGAACGGGTCGCGCCAGTAGTCGTCGGTGAACACCGGACCGGT
>CADCTH010000508.1 GCA_902805495.1 uncultured Actinomycetospora sp. | reverse complement strand
CGAGGCTCCGCCACCACGATGCGGCCCTGCACGAGGTCGGCGAGCGCGAGGGGGACCAGCGTCGTCTTGCCGGTGCCGGGCGGGGCGACGAGGACGGCCGCGCCGCGCTCGGCCAGCGCCGCCCCGAGCTCCGGCAGCGCGGCGCGCACCGGTAGGTCGAGGTCGACCTCGTCGATCACACCTGCCGGTCTACCAGTCGCGACGCCGCGTCCGGTCAGGACATCAGCTCGACGATCCCGTCACGGTCGGCAGGCGACGGGAACCCCCAGTCCGGCCGGTATCCGTACACCTCCGTCAACGGAGTGGCGACGCTCTGGCCGGTGAGGATCTCGATGGAGTCGGCCGGGATGAGGGCGGGGTGCTCCACGCCGGCCGCTTCGGCGACCTTGAGCAGGTCTCGCCGCAGAGTCTTGACGTAGTTCGCGGCCCGCACGGCCTTCAGGTCGGGATCGAGCCCGTGCGCCAGCCAGGTGTTCTGGGTCGCGACGCCCGTCGGGCAGTTCCCGGTGTGGCAGGTCTTCGCCTGGATGCAGCCGACCGCCAGCATCGCCTCCCGGGCGACGTTGACCAGGTCGCACCCGAGGCCGAAGGCGACGACGGCGTTGTCGGGCAGGCCCAGCTTCCCCGCGCCCACGAAGACCACGCGGTGGTGCAGGTCCCGCTCCGCGAACACCGAGTAGACGCGGCTGAAGCCCAGCCGGAACGGCATGCTCACCGAGTCGGTGAAGACCAGCGGGGACGCCCCGGTGCCGCCCTCTCCGCCGTCGATGGTCACGAAGTCGACCGCGCGATCGGTCTGCGTCATCAGCTCCGTGAGCTCGTGCCAGAACTCCAGGTCGCCGACGGCGGACTTGATGCCCACGGGGAGGCCGGTCTCCGCCGCGAGCATCTCGACCCAGTCCAGCATCTCGTCGGTCGAGGAGAACTCGGTGTGCCGCGTGGGGCTCACGCAGTCCCGGCCCAGCGGGATGTCCCTCGTCGCCGCGATCTCCGGCGACACCTTCGCCGCCGGCAACAAGCCGCCCAGCCCGGGCTTCGCACCCTGGCTGAGCTTGATCTCCAGCGCCCGCACCGGCGCCGAGGCCGCCCTGTCCTTCAGCCGCTGCAGGTCGAACCGCCCCTGATCGTCACGACAGCCGAAGTAGCCGGTGCCGATCTGCCACACCAGCTCACCACCGTGGCGGTGGTGCGGGGAGATGCTGCCCTCACCGGTGTTGTGCAGACACCCGGACATCGCCGCGCCCTTGTTGAGGGCCTCGACCGCGCGCCCGGACAACGACCCGAAGCTCATGCCCGAGATGTTGACCACGGACTCCGGCCGGAACGCGTGCCGGCGGCCGCGGGCGGCGCCCAGCACCTTCGCGCACGGCACCGTGCCCTCCACGTCGGCGTTGCGCTTCGAGGACGGCGTCGTCCGGCCGAAGGTGCGGTGGTTGACGATGACGTAGCCGGGGGTGTGCTCGACGTCGTTGTCGGTCCCGAACCCGAAGTAGTTGTTCTCGAGCTTGGACGACGCGTAGACCCACCGCCGCTGGTCGCGCGTGAACGGACGCTCCTCGTTGTCCCCGGCCACGATGTACTGCCGCAGCTCCGGGCCGATGGACTCGATGAGGTAGCGGGCGTGCCCCAGCACCGGGAAGTTCCGCAGCAGCGCGTGCCGGCGCTGCAGAAGGTCGTGCCCGGCGAGGGCGGCCGTCGCGATGACCGGTGCAGCACGTGAGACCCACTTCACATCAGGAGGGTGCCCAATCGCGCCGCCGCACCACCCGCCGTCCCGCCGTCACCGGCCACTGTCGGCGGGCGGCCGAGGTGCCTGCTCTCCCCTCACGGGCAGACTGGTCCGGTCGTCGGTACTTGGCGCCCACCCCGTTCCGGCGGCGTGGCACCGGGGCACCGCCGTCGGGACACCCTGCCCCCGTCGTGAGGAACCACCATGTCCGCACCAGCGGTGCCCGGCGCCGTCAGCCGCGACGGCACCTGGGTCCGGACCTGGGACAACGGGGGCTCGGGCTACCCGGTCGTCATCAGCAACGGCATGGGCGCGCCGCCGTCGGCGTGGCCGCTGCTCGCCGACCCGGACTGCGGTGTGCACGCCGTGTCCTGGTACCACCGCGGCCTCGACGTCTCGGAGCGCCCGGACGACGTCGACCGGATCTCCGTGGAGGACCACGCGGCCGACCTCGCGGCGGTCATGGACGCGGCCGGGATGGAGCGCGCGATCCTGGTCGGCTGGTCGCTCGGGGTCAACGTCGCCTTCGCCTTCGCCCGGGACCACCCCGGGCGGGTCGCCGGCATCCTCGCGGTCGGGGGTCGGGCCGGCGACCCGTTCCCCATCCTGTTCGGGCCCACCGGCGTGCTCCGCGAGTGGCGGGAGCCCCTCGGTCGGGTGGGTGCCTGGGCGCTGCGGTGGGTGGGTCCACCCGTCGCCGCCGCCGCGGCGATGGTGGCGCCCGTGCTCGACACCTTCCAGGCCTTCGCCGCCCTGGGCGGGGTACCTCCGGCGCCGGGCCTGACCGCCACCAGCGCCGCCGCCCGGGAGTTCGCCGCCCACCCGTGGACCTGGTACTCCCAGCTCGTCCTCGCCGCGGGCGAGCAGGAGCCGATGGACACGTCGTTCGCCACGTTCCCGGTGACCGTCGTCGCCGGCGTCCTCGACAACCTCGCCGCGAACGACGACCTCCGACGCGCCGCGCGCGACCTCCCCGACGCGCGCTTCGTCTCGCTGCTCGGTGGCCACTTCCTCCCGCTGCAGTACCCGGCGCGACTCCATCGCGAGCTCCTCGACCTGGCAGCGCGCACCGACCTCAGGCCGTGAGCGCGCGCACGGCTGCCGCGTCGGGGCACGCCAGCGCCGCGGCGGCCAGCTCGCGGGCCGGCCCGAGGTCGACCTCGCGCACGGCCTGCTTCACCGTCGCCACGGCGCCCGGGGCGACGCTGAGCTCGCGCACGCCGAGCCCGATCAGCAGCGCGGCGGCGTGCTCGTCGCCGGCCACCTCGCCGCACACGGCGACGAGGACGTCGTGGTCGGCCCGGGCGGCCCCGTCGACGGTCGCGGCGACGAGCGCGAGGACGCCCGGGTCGAGGGGGTCGGCCAGCGCGGCGAGCCGCTCGTTGCCCCGCTCGGCGGCCAGGGCGTACTGGGTGAGGTCGTTGGTGCCGATCGAGAAGAAGTCGACGTGCGGGGCGAACGCCGCGGCCTTGAGCGCGGCCGCCGGGACCTCGACCATGATCCCGACCCGCAGGCCGGCGGGACGTCCCCGCCCGACGCTCTCGACCGCGTCGTCGAGCGCGCGGCGGGCGGTGACCAGCTCGTCTACCGCCGAGACCATCGGGAACATGACGTCGACGGGGTGGTCGTGGGCGACGCGCACGATCGCCCGGAGCTGGTCGGCGAGGAGCTGCGGTCGCGCGAGCGCCAGCCGGAGGCCGCGGACCCCGAGGAAGGGGTTGGCCTCGCGCGGCATCGCCAGGTACTCCAGGGGCTTGTCGCCGCCGACGTCGAGCGTGCGCAGGGTGACGCGCCGTCCGTCCAGGGCCTCGGCGATCGCCCGGTAGGCCGCCTCCTGCTCGGCGACGTCCGGCGCGGCGTGCCGGTCGAGGAAGCAGAACTCGGTGCGCACCAGGCCGGCGAGGTCGGCGCCCACCTCGGCCCGGGCGTCGCCGGCCGAGCCGACGTTGGCGCCGACGAGGACCGTCGTCCCGTCCCGGGTCACCGCGGGCTCGTGGGCCCGCCACAGCGCGTCGTCCCGGCGGCGGTCGCGCGCCGCGGCACGGTCGCGGAACGCCGCGAGGGTCGACGGATCGGGGTCGACGGCGATCTCGCCGGTGGCCCCGTCGACGGCGAGCAAGGCGGCCTCCCCGGCGCGGGCCGCGAGCGCGGTACCGACCCCGACGACGGCGGGGACACCCCGCGCCCGCAGCAGGATCACGGCGTGCGCGGTGGGACTGCCGCCGGCGAGCACCACCGCCGGCGTGCGGGCCGCATCGAGCAGGGCGGCGTCGGCGGGCGTCAGGTCGTCGGCGACGAGGATCCCCTCCCCCACCGCCTCGCTCTCCACGACACCGCCGAGAGCGCGCAGCACCTGGTCGCGCACGTCCCGGACGTCGCGGGCGCGGGCCTGCATGTACGCGTCCGCGGCGTCCTCGAAGGTGCCCTCGACCGCGCCGAGGACGTCTGCCCACGCCCGGGCGGCGTCGGAGCCCGCGTCGATGCGGGCCCCGGTGTCCGCGAGCACGTCCGGGTCGTCGAGCAGCAGCAGCAGCGCGCCGAACACGGCGGCCTCGGCGTCGCCGATCTCGCGGGCCGCCCGGTCGCGGACGCCCCGCAGGTGCTCGCGGACGCCGGCGCGGGCGTCGTCCAGG
>CADCTH010000507.1 GCA_902805495.1 uncultured Actinomycetospora sp. | reverse complement strand
GTGTCCGCATTCTTCCGTCGATCACGAGCGAGGAGCGCGCTCAGCCTTCGCGCGCATGCTCGAGTGATCGAAGTACCGATACGGACGTTCAGTGTCTGCGACGCCACTTCGCTGACACTCAGGCGAGCCGCTCGAACACCGCCGCGAGGCCCTGGCCGCCGCCGATGCACATCGTCTCGAGGCCGTAGCGCGCCTCGCGGCGGTCCATCTCGCGCAGCAGCGTGGCCAGGATCCGCACGCCGGTCGCGCCGACGGGGTGGCCCAGCGAGATGCCCGAGCCGTTGGGGTTCACGCGCTCGTCGGTGACCAGGTCGATGCCCCACTCGCGCCCGACACCGAGCGCCTGCGCCGCGAACGCCTCGTTCAGCTCGATCACGTCCAGGTACGCCAGCGTCAGCCCGGCGCGGCCCAGCGCCGCCGCCGTCGCCGGCACCGGCCCGATCCCCATCACCTCGGGACCCACCCCGGCCACGCCCCACGACACCAGCCGCGCCAGCGGCCGCAGCCCCAGCTGCTCCGCGCGATCCGGCGTCGTCACGATGCACACCGCCGCGCCGTCGTTCTGCCCCGAGGCGTTGCCTGCCGTCACCGTCGCCTCGTCGTCCTGCTTGCCCATGATCGGGCGCAGCTTCGCCAGCGACTCCAGCGTCGCGTCCGGGCGAATGTGCTCGTCGGCGTCGACCACCGTCGAGGACTTCCGCCCCGGCACCGTCACCGCCACCAGCTCGTCGGCGTAGCGGCCCTCCTTGACCGCCGCCGTCGCCTTCTCGTGCGAGCGCACCGCCAGCCGGTCCTGCTCCTCGCGGCCGATCGAGTACCGCTTCCGCACGTTCTCCGCGGTCTCGATCATCCCGCCCCACACCGGGTGGTTCCTGCCGCCCGCGTGCACCCGGCCCTCGGCCAGCGCGTCCTTCATCTCGAACCCGCCGGCCTTGGTGCCCCACCGCGGCGCCGCCGAGTAGTACGACGCCCCCGACATCGACTCCGCGCCCCCGGCCAGCACCAGCGACGCCCCGCCGGTCTGCACCGCCATCGCCGCGTACAGCACCGCCTGCAGCCCCGAGCCGCAGCGCCGGTCGACCTGGATCCCCGGGACCGTCACCTCCAGGCCCGCGTCCAGCGCCGCGACGCGCCCGATCGCGGGGGCGTCCATCGTCGGGTAGCAGTGCCCGAACGCCACGTCCTCGACGTCGTCGGCCGCGATGCCCGTGCGCGAGACCAGCTCACGGATCACCGTCGCCGCCAGCTCCTGGGGCGCCACGTCGCGCAGGGCCCCGCCGAAGCCCCCCACCGGGGTCCGCAGGGGCTCACAGATCACCGCATCGGCCACGGCCGACCTCCTCAGACGAGCTAGTGCAGGTAGCGCAGGAGGACCTCGGCGACGCACGCCGGCTTCGGCCACCCCTCGATCTCCACGGTCCCCGCGATGGTGGCCTGGACGCCGTTCGGGACGTCGGAGACGTCCGCCAGACGGCAGTGACCTCGCACACGGCTGCCCACCGGGACCGGCGCCGGGAACCGCACCTTGTTCAGGCCGTAGTTGACGGTCATCGCCACCCCCTTCACCTCGAAGGTGTCCCAGCCGAACTTCGGCATGAGGGCGACGGTGAGGAACCCGTGGGCGACGGTGCGCCCGAACGGCCCCGCGGCGGCCCGCTCGGGGTCGACGTGGATCCACTGGTGGTCGTCGGTCGCGTCGGCGAAGATGTCGACGCGTCGCTGGTCGACGGTGACCCAGGAGCTCGTGCCCAGGTCCTCCCCCACCGCACCACGCAGCTCGTCGACGTCGGCGAACACGCGCATCGGGGGGCTCCTAGAGGTCGGCGGCGAGTTCCTTGGCCCGGCCGACCAGCGACACCCGCTCCTCGGGCGTGCCGGCCAAGGGCGTGACGTTGATCGTGGTGACGCCCGCGGCGGCGAACGCCTGCAGCCGTTCCTCGACGTAGGTGCGGGGCCCGATCAGCGACATCGCCTTCACGAGCTCCTCGGGCACCGCGGCGGCGGCGTCGTCCTTCTTGCCGTCGAGGTAGAGGTCCTGGATCTTCTTGGCCTCGGCCTCGTAGCCGTACCGGCGGGCGACGTCGTTGTAGAAGTTCTTGCCCTTCGCGCCCATGCCGCCGACGTAGAGCGCGACCATCGGCCGCATCCCGTCGAGCATCTGCTGCGCGGTGTCGGCGTCCTCGGTGATGCACAGCGCGGCCTGCAGGTAGATCTGCAGGTCGCCCAGCGCCGCGTCGCGCTTCGCCTTCCCGGCCTCGAGCGACTCGCCCCACACCTCGTGCGCCCGCTCCGGGACGAAGAAGATCGGCAGCCAGCCCTCGGCGATCTCGGCGGTCAGCGCGACGTTCTTCGGGCCGATCGACGCGAGCACGATCGGGATCCGGTCGCGCACGGGGTGGTTGATGATCTTCAACGGCTTGCCGAGGCCCGTGCCCTCCTCGGCGGGCAGCGGGATCCGGTAGTGCTTGCCCGAGTGCTGCAGCTTCTCGCGGCGCCACACCTGCCGGCAGATGTCGACGATCTCGCGCGTGCGCCCGAGCGGCGCGTCGTAGCGCACGCCGTGGAAGCCCTCGATGACCTGCGGCCCGGACGCGCCGATCCCCAGCGTGAAGCGGCCGTTCGACACGTAGTCGAGCCCCGCGGCGGTCATGGCGGTCAGCGACGGGGTCCGCGTGTAGATCTGCAGGATCCCCGACGCGATCTCGACGGTGCTGGTGCGCGCGGCGATGTACCCGAGCTGGCTGACGGCGTCGAAGCTGTAGGCCTCGGGCACGAACACGATGTCCAGCCCGGCGGCCTCGTGCTCGGCGAGCTCGGCCACCGTCTCCTCGAAGCCGCCGCTGTAGTTGAGACCCATCCCGATGCGCACCGGGGCAGCCTGTCACGATCACCGCGATGTTCGCGACGACGGTGACGGTGCGCGGCTACGAGACCGACGCCAACGGGCACGTCAACCACGCCGTGTACCACCAGTACGCCGAGCACGGGCGCACCGAGCTGTTCCGCGTGGCCGGGATCGACGTGCCCGGCATGACCGCGGCCGGGGTCGGTCCGGTGATCCTCGAGTCGACGGTGCGCTTCCTCGCCGAGCTGCGCGTCGGCGACGACGTCGAGGTGACCGTCGCGATGCGCTTCGGCGCGGGCAAGACGTTCCGGATGGACACCGAGCTGCGCCGCGGCGACACGGTCGCGGCGACGATCACCGGCACGATGGGCCTGCTCGACCACGCCACCCGGCGCCTCGTCGCCGACCCCCGCGGCCGGCTGCTGGCCCTCGGCGACGCCGAGCGGGTCGCTCAGGTGCTCGAGGACGCGGAGGCGGACTCCCCGGAGAAGTGACCGGGCCAGTCGGCGTAGCGGATGCGCGGGGTCGCGAGCACCTCGCCCAGCGTCGACCACTCGTTGCCCCCGAGGCGGGCCAGCGGCGCGAGGCGGCGCACGTCGGGGCGCCCGTCGACGAGGACGGTCTCGTCGATCGCCGCGTGGAGCACCCGGCCCAGGACGACCGCGGAGTTGCCCAGGCGCACGACCTGCTCGAGCCGGCACTCCAGCGCCACCGGCGACTCGGCGACGCGCGGGGTGACGACGCGCAGGGACGGCTCGCGGGTCAGCCCGGTCGCGTCGATCTCGCTCTCGCCCGGCGGGAAGTCGGTGGCCGTGGCGTTGACGTGCTCGAGCAGCGGCTCGGGCGTCAGGCACACCGTGAACTCGCCGGTGGCCTCGGCGTTGCGCAGCGAGTCCTTCTCCCCGATCGACGTGAACTGCACGATCGGCGGGTCGGTGCACGCGACGGTGAAGAACGAGTGCGGCGCGAGGTTGTCGACGCCGTCGGCCGAGCGCGTCACCACCCAGGCGATCGGTCGCGGGACGATCACCGAGGTCAGCAGCTTGTAGAAGCCGCCGGCGCCGACGGTGTCGGGGTCGAAGTCGGTGCGCACCCCGCTCAGTTACCCGGCAGCAGTCCGCTGGGCACCAGCGACGGGCGCGGCGAGGTGGTGGTCACGCTCGTCTCCGGTGCCTCCGACGTGGTGCTCGTCGGGGCCTCGCTGGTCGTGTCGTCCGCGGGCTCGCTCTCGGTGGTCTCCGGGGCCGAGGTCGACGTCCGGGGCGCGGCGGTGCCGAACACCGTGCCGACGCTCGTGCCCGGGCCGTCGCCGCCCAGGGGCGAGCCCTTCACCCGCTCGATGCCCGTGATCGCCAGCATCGCGATGAGGAAGATCAGCAGGGCGGTCGCGGCGAGGAGGGCGTAGCGCCGCCAGGGCGTCGACCGGGGGGCGTCGCGGTCGTCGCGGTCGGGGTCGTCCGGGTCGTCGGGACCACCCGGCGCGCCGTGCAGCGCGGTGGGCCGGTCGTCGGGGTCGTCGGCGCCCAACACGCGGGTGCCCGGGCCGGCGCTCGGGGCGACGCGGGTGGCGTCGTCGCCGCCGATGACGACCGTGGGGTGCTCGGCCGGGTCGGTGCCCGGCCCGGTGGGCGAGACCGTGGTGCGGTCCGCATCGGCCGGACCGGCCGCCC
>CADCTH010000506.1 GCA_902805495.1 uncultured Actinomycetospora sp. | reverse complement strand
CGGTCCCGCCTCCCACACGTGGATGTCGTGCGTCGCGGCCTCGAGGGCGACGGGCCAAAGCTCCGGGTGGGCGGCGACCACCTCGCGCGCGACCCCGGCGAGCCCCATCCCGCGCTCGCGCACGACGCCGCGCTGCAGGTCCGGGACGTCGGCGACGAGCGCGCCGGCGGGCAGGGCCGCGCAGACGGCGTCGAGGTCGCGGCGGAAGTCCTCGGGCGCCACGTCCTGGGCGGCGTCGTTGGTGCCCACCGCGAGGGCCACGACCGTCCGGGGCCCGGGCGCCGGCATCGCGGACAGCTGGCGCGCCCGCACGTCGGCGACCGTCGCGCCGACGACCCCCAGGTTCACCACGCGCACGCGCACCCCGTCGCGCGCCTCGATGGCGTCGGCCAGCCGCCCCGCCCACGACCGCTCGGGGTGCAGGGCGCCCAGGCCCTGGGCCAGCGAGTCGCCGAGCGCCACGAGCAGCACGTCGCCGGGGCTGCGCCCGCGGCGTCGCCAGTAGGCGGCGTGGTCGTCCTCCATGGTGGTGGCGAGCCAGAGCCGGCGCGCCTGCCACGCGA
The DNA here is from genome assembly GCA_902805495.1 of uncultured Actinomycetospora sp. Taxonomy (GTDB): domain Bacteria; phylum Actinomycetota; class Actinomycetes; order Mycobacteriales; family Pseudonocardiaceae; genus Actinomycetospora. Next base: position 9,971 of record CADCTH010000506.1, on the reverse strand, counting down.
GGAACGCCGCGGCGACGACGCCGACACCGGCCAGGACGGTCGAGCGCACGCGCGGCACGGCGCCCACGCTAGCGACGCCCCTATCCTGGGCGATCGTGCCCCGACGTGCCCCCGATCCCGTGCAGGTGCGCGAGGAGCTGCTCGCGGTGGCCCCGTGGGTGCGCGACCCCGAGGCCGTCGAGCGTCCCGCGCGCCCCGTGCTCGCCGCCGCTGTGCGCTCGTCGCTGCGCACGCTCGAGCACACGGCCCCCGGTCACGCCGTCGAGGTGCGGGTGCCGCCGTTCGGCGCCGTCCAGTGCGTCGAAGGGCCGCGCCACACCCGGGGGACCCCGCCGAACGTCGTCGAGACCGACCCCGCGACGTGGCTCGCGCTGGCCCTCGGGCTCCTCGACTGGGACGCCGCCGCGGACCGCGTCTCGGCCTCCGGGCACCGCGCCGGCGAGGTCGCGCGATGGCTCCCGGTGGTGGACCTGCACCGAAAGTGTGAGAAGCGCTGAGCCGGACCGGTGTCCTCCGTACCATCGGGGGACCCGACCGTGACGAGGCGTCGGACCGACGGGACGGAAGGGGCACGTGTGCAGCGGCCGAACTGGGCTCCCGACGAGGTCGACGTGGACCGGCCGAGCGCCGCGCGCGTCTACGACTACTACCTCGGGGGCCTGCACAACTTCGCCGCCGACCGTGAGATGGCCGCGCGCGCGGTGGCCGACTGGCCCGAGCTGCCGCGGATCATGCAGGCCAACCGCGCGTTCCTCCGGCGCGCCGTGCGCCACCTCGTCGCGCAGGGCATCGACCAGTTCCTCGACATCGGCTCCGGCATCCCCACCGCCGGCAACGTCCACGAGGTCGCCCAGGCCGCCGCCCCCGACGCGCACGTGGTGTACGTCGACATCGACCCCGTCGCCGTCGCGCACGCCCGCGCGCTGCTCGCCGACGACCCGCGCACCGGCGTCGTGCAGGGCGACTTCACCGACGTCGACGCGGTGCTCGGTGACCCGACCACCCGCTCGCTGCTCGACTTCTCCCGGCCGGTCGGCGTGCTGGTGGTCGCCCTGCTGCACTTCGTCGGCGACGAGCGCCGCCCGGCCGACGTGCTCGCCCGCTATCGCGCGGCCATGGCGCCGGGCAGCCACCTGGTGGTCAGCCACGCCAGCGCCGACGGGGCGCCCGACCGCGCCGACGAGCACCAGTCGCTCTACCGGCGCACCGCGACGCCCATGACCATGCGCTCGCGCGACGAGATCGCCGCCCTGCTCGACGGGTTCACCCTGGTCGAGCCCGGCATCGTCTTCCTCCCGCAGTGGCGCCCCGACGACCCCGTGCCCCCGGCGAACCCCGAGCGGTTCACCGGCTACGCCGCCGTGGGCCGTCGTGACTGAGCCGGGACGCCTGGCCGGCGCCGACCCGCTCGAGGCGCTGGCCGCCGAGTGGGCCGAGGAGGTCGAGGGCACGAGCTACGTGCCGATGGCCGCGGACGAGCTCCGCGCGCACCTGCGCGAGCTCGCCCGCGTCGTCGTGGCCGCGGTCCACGCCGACCCCCCGCGTCCGAACGTCGGGGCCGCGGTCGGGCGCCGCCTGGTGCTCGCCCACTTCACGGGGCCGGCCACGGTCGAGCGCACGGTGCTGCTGCTCGGCGAGCGCATGCCCGCGCTGTACGGGCCGCGGGTGCGCGCGGCCGCGCACGCCCTCACCGGGTCGCTGGCCGCGGGCTACGCGGCCGCCCTGCGCGGCCGCACGCTCGACGAGCAGGAGGCCATCCGGCGCGCGGTGCTCGCGGCCCGCCAGCACACCGAGCAGGCCCTGCACGCGAGCGAGGCCCGGTTCCGCGCGATGTTCCACGAGGCCGCGATCGGCATCGGGCTGGGCGACGTGCAGGGCCGGATCATCGACGTCAACCCCGCGCTCTGCGCGATGTTCGGCTACACCGCCGAGGAGTTCACCCGGCGCTCGGTCGTCCAGCAGATGCACCCCGACGACGCCCCGTCGGTGTGGGAGCGCTACGAGCGCCTGCTGCGCGGCGACATCGACAACTTCCGCGTCGAGAAGCGGTTCTACCGGGCCGACGGCACCGAGATCGTCGTCCACCTGACGCTCTCGCTGGTGCGCGACGAGCAGGGCGATCCCGCGTACCAGGTGGCGATGCTCGAGGACGTCAGCGAGCGCCACCGCCTCCAGGCGCACATGGAGTACCAGGCCTACCACGACCCGCTGACCACGCTCGCCAACCGCGCCCGGTTCACCGAGCGCCTCGAGCGGGTGTTCGCCGAGGCCGGCCCGTCCTCGACGCGCCGGGTGGGGGTCTGCTTCCTCGACCTCGACGGCTTCAAGACGATCAACGACAGCCTCGGGCACCACGTCGGCGACGTCATGCTCCAGGAGGTCGCCCGGCGCCTCGCGGCCTGCGCCGGGGAGGGCGAGCTGGTGGCCCGCACCGGCGGCGACGAGTTCGTCGTGCTCGTCGAGGACTCCCACGGCGTCGACCGCCTCGTCGACCTGGCCGACCGGGTCCTCGCCGCCCTCGAGCCCCCGTTCCGTCTCGTGGGCCAGGAGCTCGTCACGGGCGCGAGCATCGGCGTCGTCGAGAAGGCGGTGTCCGAGACCACCGCCTCGGAGCTCATGCGCGCCGCCGACATCACGCTCTACACGGCCAAGGCCGAGGGCCGCGGACGCTGGGCCGTCCACGACCCGAGCCGCGACGAGGCCGAGACCGCGCGGTTCACGCTGTCGGCGGCCCTGCCCGCGGCCGTGGCGCACGACGAGTTCTTCGTGCTCTACCAGCCGCTGGTCTCGCTGGCCGACCACCGGATCCGGGGCGTCGAGGCGCTCGTGCGCTGGCAGCACCCCCGCCTCGGCGTGCTCTCCCCGTCGCTGTTCATCGGGCCCGCCGAGGAGACCGGCGTCATCGTGCCGCTCGGGCGGCGGGTGCTCGAGGCCGCCTGCCGCGACGCCCGCGACTGGCACGCCGAGTTCGGCGACGCCTCGCCGTTCGTCAGCGTCAACGTCGCCCCGCGCCAGCTCCACGAGCCCGGCCTGGTCGCCGAGATCGCCGCGCTGCTCGACCGCACCGGCCTGCCCGCCGACCGCCTGCAGGTCGAGCTCACCGAGCGGGCCCTGACCACCGACGAGGGCGCGCCGCTCAAGGCCCTCGACAGCCTGCGGGCCATGGGCATCAAGATCGCGGTGGACGACTTCGGCACCGGCTACTCCAACCTCTCCTACCTGCGCCGACTGCCCGTCGACGTGATCAAGCTGGACGGGTCGTTCGGCGAGGGGCTGCGCGAGGAGGAGCTCTCCGACGAGGTCGACGAGCGCATCGTCGGCACGCTGGTCGCGCTCGGGCACGCCCTGGACCTGACCGTCACCGCCGAGGGCGTCGAGACCGCGGAGCAGGCCGCCCGGCTGCGGGCGCTGGGCTGCGACGAGGGCCAGGGGTGGCTCTTCGCGCCCGCCCTGCCCGCCGGCGACATCGCGGCGATGCTGCGCCGCGGGCTCCCGCTGGGCCAGAGCTGACCTGAGAGCGGGATCGCTCCCCGCGGCCCGTCGCGGGCCCCTGCGGGCCGGTGGGTGCGCGTAGGCTGGCCACCGGAACGACTCGAGGCCGCCCGTCGAAGAGGAGCCGTCCCGGTGGACGAAGCCGGCGATCCCGGGCCCACGTCACCCACCACCACCTCTGACACCCCTGCGTTCGACGAGGGGCCCAAGGAGGAGTGCGGCGTCTTCGGTGTGTGGGCGCCCGGCGAGGAGGTCGCGAAGCTCACGTACTTCGGGCTCTTCGCCCTCCAGCACCGCGGCCAGGAGGCCGCGGGCATGGCCGTCAGCGACGGCCGGCAGATCGTGGTCTTCAAGGACCTCGGGCTGGTCAGCCAGGTGTTCGACGAGCAGACGCTCTCGTCGCTGCGGGGGCACCTGTCGGTCGGGCACACCCGGTACTCGACCACCGGCTCGCCCACCTGGGAGAACGCCCAGCCCACGTTCCGCACCACCGCGGCGGGCACCGGGCTCGCGCTGGGGCACAACGGCAACCTCGTCAACACCGCCGAGCTGGTGCGTCGCCGGGACGCGGCCGTGCCGGTCGGCGGGGCGCGCCGACGCGGGCGCTCCGCGCTCGACGGGGCCACCACCGACTCCGACGTGGTCACCGGCCTGCTCGCCGACGCCGCCGCCGACCTCGGGGTCGAGGAGGCGGCGCTGCGCCTGCTGCCCGACCTGCGCGGCGCGTTCAGCCTCGTCTTCACCGACGAGACCACGCTCTACGCCGCGCGCGACCCCCACGGCGTGCGCCCGCTGGTGCTCGGCCGGCTCGACCGCGGCTGGGTCGTGGCCTCCGAGACCGCGGCGCTCGACATCGTCGGCGCGTCGTTCGTGCGCGAGGTCGAGCCCGGCGAGCTGCTCGCCATCGACGCCGAGGGCCTGCGCAGCGCGCACTTCGCCGCGCCCGAGCCCAAGGGCTGCATCTTCGAGTACGTCTACCTCGCGCGCCCCGACACCACGATCTCCGGCCGGGGCGTGCACTCCGCCCGCGTCGAGATCGGGCGCCGGCTGGCCGACGAGCACCCGGCCGAGGCCGACCTCGTCATCCCCGTGCCCGAATCGGGCACGCCCGCGGCGATCGGCTACGCCGAGCGCTCGGGCATCCCGTACGGCCAGGGCCTGGTCAAGAACGCCTACGTGGGGCGCACGTTCATCCAGCCCTCGCAGACCATCCGCCAGCTGGGCATCCGGCTCAAGCTCAACCCGCTGCGCGAGATCATCCGCGGCAAGCGCCTCGTCGTCGTCGACGACTCGATCGTCCGCGGCAACACCCAGCGCTCGCTCGTGCGGATGCTGCGCGAGGCCGGCGCGCTCGAGGTGCACGTGCGCATCGCGAGCCCGCCGGTGCGCTGGCCCTGCTTCTACGGCATCGACTTCGCGTCGCGCGCCGAGCTGATCGCCAACGGGCTCGAGCCCGACGGGGTGCGCCGCTCGGTGGGCGCCGACAGCCTCGGCTACATCTCGCAGGAGGGCCTCGTCGCGGCCACCGACCAGCCGCGCTCGCGGCTGTGCACGGCGTGCTTCTCCGGCGAGTACCCGATCGCGCTGCCCGACGACGCGATGGTCGGCAAGCACCTGCTCGAGGACGTCACCGGCGCCAGCTGCGGCGACGGCGGCGCCGCGGGCGGGCCCGTCGTGCACACCGGCCGGTCCAACGGGTCCAATGGATCTCTGGTGCCGGCGGAGACGCCGCGGGGAGCGCGACCAGAGACGCTCAGCAGTCCCGGATACGGTGCCGAGGACGCCCTGAGCCGTCCGTAGACGCCCGTCCCCGTCCGACTCCCCCAGCGAGGCCCGCCGATGACGCACGCCCCCGACGACGCCACCCGTGAGGCCGGCCCGGCAGGCCAGGCCAGCTACGCCGCGGCCGGGGTGGACGTCGAGGCCGGCGAGCGCGCGGTCGACCGCCTCAAGCCGCTGGCGAAGTCGACCGCCCGCGCCGAGGTGCTCGGCGGCATCGGGGGGTTCGCGGGGCTGTTCGCGCTGCGCACCGGGAAGTACCGCGAGCCGGTGCTGGCGGCGTCCACCGACGGCGTCGGCACCAAGCTCGCCGTCGCCCAGGCCGCCGACCGACACGACACCGTCGGGCGCGACCTCGTCGCGATGGTGGTCGACGACCTCGTCGTGTGCGGCGCCGAGCCGCTGTTCCTCCAGGACTACCTGGCGATCGGCAAGCTCGTCCCGGAGAAGGTCGAGAAGATCGTCTCGGGCATCGCCGAGGGCTGCCGGCTCGCCGGCTGCGCGCTGCTCGGGGGCGAGACCGCCGAGCACCCCGGCGTCATGGAGCCCCACCACTACGACCTGTCGGCCACCGGCGTCGGCATCGTCGAGGCCGACGCGATGCTCGGGCCCGACCACGTGCGTCCCGGCGACACCGTCGTCGCCATGGCCGCGTCGGGCCTGCACTCCAACGGCTACTCGTTGGCGCGGCAGGTGCTGCTCGAGATCGGGCGGATGTCGCTCGACGGCCACGTCGAGGAGTTCGGCCGCACGCTCGGCGCCGAGCTGCTCGAGCCCACCCGCATCTACGCCCGCGACTGCCTGGCCGTCGCCGCCGAGACCGACGTGCGCACGTTCGCGCACGTCACCGGCGGGGGACTGTGCGCCAACCTCGCCCGCGTGCTGCCCACCGGCCTCACCGCCGAGCTGGACCGCACCACGTGGACCCCGGCTCCGGTGTTCAAGCTCATCGCCTCCCGCGGCCGCGTGACCCGCGAGGAGATGGAGCGCACCTTCAACATGGGCGTCGGGATGGTCGCCGTCCTCCCGCCCGACGACGTCGACCGCGCGATGGCGGTCCTCACCGCCAAGCACGTGCCGTCGTGGGTGATCGGCGAGGTGCGGGCCACGAGCGAGGCCGACGCCGCCCCGCCGGACACGGGTCACGCGGTGCTGCGGGGCGATCACCCGCGGTTCTAGTCCGTCGCGGCAAGGAGATCGCCGCGCTCTGGGGGTCGCCGTGTGCAGCGAAGGTCGCCTCGCCTGCGTGGGACGCAGCGAGGGACGCCTTCGCCCGGTCGGGCTCGCCCGCTCAGGCCCGCGCCGCCGGCGCACCGCGCGCGACGGGGCGACCGTCGGGGTCGAAGCGACGCTTCACGCTGAACGCGCGCGGCGTGGGGCCGTGCGTCTTGAGGTGGACGAGGCGCGCCAGGGCGGCGTCGGGGGTGGGGCGCTCGCCGTCGTGGACCCACCACAGCGCGGTCGTCGGACCGCTGGTGGGGAGCAGCCACTCGCGCTGGCGCCGCACCAGCTGGCCGTGGGGACCGCGGTAGACGAACCCGTGGAGCGACGCGTAGTCCTCCCACACCGACAGGTTGACGATCGTGAGCAGCTCGCCGGCCCCGGCGGGCCGCTCGAGTGCGCGGTGGGCGTCGGGGTCACGCCAGACGAAGCCGGGCGTGACGTCGGCGAGCCGGTTCACGCGCTCGACCACCGCGCGGAACCCCGCGAGCCGGGGGTCGTCGACGGGGTAGCGCAGCCGCGCGGCGTTGACCTGCGCGAGCTGCATGCTCAGTCGTCGGGCATGAGCTCGGAGTGGAGCTTCAGCACCTTCTGCCCGTTCGACTGCTCCAGCACGTAGGCCGGGTTGTCGTCCGAGCCGTTGCGGGTCTTCTTCTTGCCGTCGATCGTGCGCTCGACCCGCTCGGTGTGGACTTCCTCGACCGTGCCCTCGGCCTGGCCGGGGCCCCAGTTCCACTTGACGTCGTCGCCCTTGCTGAACGTCTTCGCCACCGCGCGCTCCTTCGCCCACCCTCCGGGCGCCCCCGGTGGGCGGCCCGACCCGCGCGGATACCCGCCCCGGGAGCGATCACTCGTGCTCCCCGAGCGGGTGGCCGTGGTGGACGCGCGTCAGCGGCGTGTCACCGCTCGTCGTAGCTGTACTCGCCCCACCGCGGGTCGACCGTCTCGTCGTCGCTGGAGCTGGAGCGGGGGGAGAACGGGTCCTCGCCGCTGCCCAGCTCGCGCTGCAGCGCGTCGAAGTCCGTGTTGGGGGAGCTGTACTTGAGCTCTCGGGCCACCTTCGTCTGCTTGGCCTTGGCTCGTCCGCGTCCCATGGCTGGACCCCCTCGCACAGGGCGGGGGCGGCCGGAGCATCTCCGGCGGCCCCCTGAAATCTGAGGTAACTCTCGTGCTCACGACAATACCGTGTGTCCGATCGGGGTCGCGACGTGACATGGCACGATCGACGGCCGTGCCCGCCCCCTTCGTCTGCTACCTGCGCGTCTACGAGCCGCTGGGTGCACTGCGGGCGCCGTTGGCCGCGCGGGTGCGCGCCGGATTGGCCCGAGGGGCGGTTCCGGTGGCCGAGGCGGGCGCCCGCGACCGGGATGTGTGTCTCCGCGCACAGTTGGGCGTCCCGGCGCGGCTGCTGCCCGGTGAGCGCAGCGACGGCACCCCGCTCGACGTCCCGGCCGACGTGCTCCTGGCCCACGCGCCCGCCGGCTCCGGGCAGGAACCGGTCGGACCGACGACGCTCGTCTGCCCCCTGGAGACGCGGCCGCGGGCGGCGGCGGCCCTGGTCGGGTTCCTCGGCACCGAGACCCCGGTGCTGCGCAGCGCGGCGCTCGCCGCCGAGGAGTCGGTGGTCCGCGCGCGGGCCGAGGCGGTGGTCGCCGAGCTCGGCGACGGCGCCACCCACATCATCTCGGCGAACTGGACGGTGCCGCTGCCGTGGTTCGCGCTGGTCGACCCGGCCGAGCGGGTGCTCGTCCTGCCCAGCGACGACGCGGTCACCGCGCCCGAGGCGCCCCCGCGGCGCTGCTACTGGCGTGCCGGGGTGGGCGACGCCCTGGCCCGCGCGGACGCCGCGGCCGACCTGCTCGCCGACACCCTGGGCGACGACGGGCCGGCCGAGATCCTGCGCGACACCGCGCGCTGGCTGCGCCACTTCGACCCGGGCGCGCTCGTCGAGCTCGACTACGGCGGGCTGGTCGCGCTGATGGACGACCAGACCCTCGCTGCGGACACCTCCGCCGAGGACGTCGCCGAGGCGCTCGAGGCGCTGCGCGCCGGCGACCCGGAGCGGGCGATGGCGAGCTACCGGCGCCTCCGCGACTTCTGGGCCCTCCGCGCCGCCCGCCAACGAGCCAATTAGTCGCGCAAGGAGATCCGGCAGTCAGCGCTCCTGCGTCGCTCTGCCTACCGATCTCCGGCGCGCTGTGGTGGTCCCGTCCTCACTGCATCTCGCGGCGCAGGAGGTCGTCCACCGACGCCGAGCCGTCGCGGTAGCGCCGGCCGAGCTCGTCGTTGCACGCGTCCATGACCTGCTGCACGCGCCCACGGAACTCCGAGACCGCGCGCTCCTCGTCGGCGTAGGCCGTCGCGGCGGCGGTGAGGTCGTCGTCGGAGAGCGTGGCGACGTCGGAGAGGCCGGTGTCGGCCAGCAGCGCCTCGACGTGGCGGCGGTGCGACTCGGCGCGCGAGGGCTGCACGGTGTGGTGCCGCCCGCGTCCGGCCGACGGGCCGAGCGCGTTGTCGGCGAGGATGCGCGGCAGCTCGTCGACCAGCGACGGCGCGTCCTCGCCGTGCGGCGCGGTCCGGCGCCGCTGCTCGAAGCGCACGATGTCCATCCGCGCGTGCAGCAGTCGCCGCAGGTAGGACAGGTCGGTCTCCTCCTGCGCGGCGTCGTCGCGCCGGGCCCGGACGTCGTCCATGGGGCAGGTGCCCAGGTCCGCGAGGAAGGCGGCGTCGAGCACGCGGTCGAGGCGTCGACGACCACCCTGGCGGAACTCGATCATGGCCCCTATGGTGCGCGACGCCCCGCCGTGGTGTCACGCCGCCGGTCGGGGTCGCGCGTCGAGAGGTGCGCTCGGCGCGCGCGCCGGTCGGGCGCGTCGGGCGGGCGGGTCAGCTGACCGTCGGCACCCCGGGTGCGGCCGCCAGCACCCGCGCCAGCCAGGCGGGGTCGACGTTGCCGCCGCTGACGACGGCGACGGTGTGCCGCGCGCGGTCGGCCCCGCCGAGCGCGCGGTACCCGGCCGTCGCCACCGCGCCGCTCGCCTCGCACGGCACCCCGCGGGCGTGCAGGTACCGGGTGGCGTCGGCGATGGCCTCCTCGTCGACGGTGACCACGTCGTCGACGAGGTCGCGCACGTGCGGCCAGGTGAGCTCGCCGAGCACGGTGGCACGCAGCCCGTCCGCGGCGGTGGCGGCGACCTGCTCGCGGGGGAAGCGCACCCGCTCGCCCGCCCGCTTGCTCGCCGCGGCGTCGCCGGCGAGCTCCGGCTCGACCCCGAACACCCGCACCCCGGAGCCGCGCAGCGCGGCGGCGATGCCGCTGATCAGCCCGCCGCCGCCGACGGGGACGACGACCTGCTCGACGTCCGGGCGGTCGGCCAGGATCTCCGCGCCCACCGTGCCCTGGCCGGCGATGACGTGCGGGTGGTCGTAGGGCGGGACGTACGCGCCGCCGTTCTCCGCGAGGACCCGGGCCGCGGCGG